>NZ_JBEYVX010000125.1:0-13556 GCF_040644195.1 Streptomyces sp. NPDC047014
CAGGATCCACGCGCTGGTCGCGCCGCGCTCGTCCTGCCACCGCCCGCCGTGCCCGCGCCGCCGGTGCCCGCCGGGGCGGATCTGCGGGTGCCCGGGGTGGGCCCGTTCCTCACCCCGGCCAGGGACTTCTACCGGGTCGACACCGCCCTGGTGGTCCCCCGCGTGGACGCCGGGAGCTGGCGGCTGCGCCTCCACGGCGAGGGGGTGACCCGGCCGCTGACCCTGGATCTGCGCGAGCTGCTGGCCCAGCCTCTCGTCGAGCAGGACATCACCCTGACCTGCGTGTCCAACGAGGTCGGGGGCCCGTACGCGGGGAACGCCCGCTGGCTGGGCGTACGCCTCGCCGACCTGCTCCGCGAGGCCGGCGTACGGCCGCCGTCCCGGGGCGGTCCGGCGGACCAGCTGGTGGCGCGCTCGGTGGACGGCATGACGCTGGGCACGCCGGTCGAGACGGTCATGGACGGCCGGGCCGCGCTGCTGGCCGTCGGGATGAACGGCGCCCCGCTGCCCTTCGCGCACGGCTTCCCCGTCCGGATGGTCGTCCCGGGCCTGTACGGGTACGTCTCCGCCTGCAAATGGCTGACCGAGCTGCGCCTGACCACTTTCGCCGCCTATGACGCCTACTGGGTGCGCCGCTCCTGGGCGCCGCGGGCGCCGGTGAAGACCCAGTCGCGGATCGACACCCCGCGCCCGAACTCCTCGCCCGCCCCGGGCCCGGTGGCGGTCGCCGGGGTGGCGTGGGCGCAGCACCGGGGCATCGCGCGCGTGGAGGTACGGGTGGACGGCGGCCCCTGGCGGGAGGCGCGGCTGGGCGCCGCGGACGGGGTGGACACCTGGCGGCAGTGGGTGTGGTCCTGGGAGGCCACGCCCGGCCCGCACACCCTGGAGGTACGGGCGACGGACGGGACGGGCGCCGTGCAGACGGGCGTCCGCTCGGGCACGGTCCCGGACGGGGCGACAGGCTGGCACCGGGTCGACGTACGCGTCCGGGCCCTGGGCTGACCACGGGGCGGCGCGAGCCTAGAGTGGCGCGGGGGCCGCGGGGGTGCCCGTGGCGGAGGAGGGGTGGTTCCATGGCGAGGCGTCACGCGGTGGTGGCCGGGGCCGGGATCGGCGGGCTGACGGCCGCCGTCGCCCTGCACCGGCAGGGCTGGGAGGTCACGGTCTGCGAGCGCGCGCCCTCGGCCCCGGCCACCGGCGCCGGGATCGGCCTCGCGCCCAACGCCCTGCGCGCGCTGGACGCGATCGGGATCGACGCCGCCTACGCGGCGGGCCGTTCGGTGCCCGCGACGATGGGGGTGCGCAGCCCCGGCGGCCGGTGGCTGACCCGGTCCGCGACCGCGGACATGGCGGCCCGCTACGGGGTGGCGCCGATCGCCGTCCCGCGCCCGGAGTTCACGGCCGCCCTGGCCGCGGCCCTGCCTCCGGAGTCTCTGCGCTACGGGGCCACGGTGACCGGTGTGGACGACGCGGCGGGCCGGGCGGTCGTCCGGACGGCGGACGGGTCCGGGCTGCCGGCCGATCTGGTGGTCGCGGCGGACGGTATCCACAGCCCGCTGCGCCGGGCGTTCTTCCCCGCGCACCCGGGGCTGCGCTATGTCGGGGAGACGGCCTGGCGGACCATGGTGGACGCCCCCGGTGCCGCCGGGACACCGGCGATGAGCGAGACCTGGGGGCCGGGCCGCCGCTTCGGCGTGACCCCGCTCTCGGACGGCCGGTTCTACCTCTACGCCACCGCCGTGGCCCCGGCCGGCAGCCGCCCGGCCGATCCGGTCGCCGTGCTCCGCCGGCTCTTCGGCGGCTGGCACGATCCGATCCCGGCCCTGCTGGACCTCGTAGGCGGCCTCGACCCGGCGGAGCTGCTGCGCAACGATCTGTACGATCTGGCGGGGCCGCTCCCCCGGCTGCACCACGGCCGGATCGCCTGGCTCGGTGACGCCGCCCACGCCATGACCCCCAACCTCGGGCAGGGCGGCTGCCAGGCCATCGAGGACGCCGCCGTCCTCGCCCACCTCCTCGCCGGCGCCGGGCGCGAGGACGTCCCGGCCGCCCTCGCCGCCTACACCGCGGCCCGGCACGCCCGCACCGACGCCGTCCGTGTCCGGGCCCGCCGGGTCGGCCGGCTGGGGGTGCTGCGCGATCCGCTGGCGGTGGCGGCGCGGAACCTCGCGGTCCGCGCCACCCCGGACCGGCTGGCCCTGCGCGGGATGGACGGCCTGTTCAACGGCTTCCGGCTGCCGGACCGGGAGCTGCCGGGCGGGGCGGGCGCGGCAGGGGCCTGACGGGGAGGGTGTCGACGCTGTTGCCGATGAAGCTGCGCTGGTAGGCGAGTTCCCCCTCGGGGAGGGCGAGGTCCAGCCCGGGGAAGCGGGTGAACAGCCGCTCCAGGGCGATGGTCGCCTCCAGCCGGGCCAGCGGGGCGCCCACGCAGTAGTGCGCACCGTGCCCGAAGGAGAGGCTGCGGGCGCGGGTGGGGCGCGTGAGGTCGAAGCGGTCGGCGTCCGGGCCGTGGAAGCCCTCGTCCCGGCCGGCGGCGGTGTAACCCGCGAGCACCGGGGTGCCCTTCGGGATGACGGTGCCGCCGAAGCTCAGGTCGCGTGTCGGGTACCGGAAGGGGAACCAGCTGACCGGGCCGTCCCAGCGCAGCGTCTCGTCCACGACATCGGACCAGGTGGCCCTGCCCTCCTGGACCAGGGCGAGCTGGTCGCGGTGGGCGCAGAGGGCGCGTACGGCGTTGCTGATGAGGTTGAGGGTGGTCTCGTGGCCGGCGACGAGCATCAGCCGCATGGTGCCGATGAGTTCGGCCTCGCTGAGCCGGTCGCCGTCGTCCTCGCGGGCGGCGATCAGTGCGCTGGTCAGGTCCTCGCCGGGGGCCGCCCGGCGGGCAGCCGCGATCGTGCCCATGAGCTCGACGAGCTCCCGTACGGCGGCCATCGCCTCGGCCGGACTGATGTCGGTGGCGACGATCACCTGATGGGACAGGTGGTGCAGCCGGCCCCGGTGCTCGGGGTCCACGCCGAGCAGTTCGCAGATGACGCTCATCGGGAGCGGCAGGGCCACGTGCTCGCGCAGGTCCGCGACGCCGTCGGGGGAGGCGGCCGCGGCCCGCTCCAGGTCGTCCAGGAGAGCGGCGGTCAGCTCCTCCACGCGCGGGCGCAGCCGCTCGACCTGCCGGGCGGTGAAGGCCCTGCCGACGAGGGCGCGCAGCCGCCGGTGGTCCTCGCCGTCGGCGGTGTGCATGCCCCGGGCGTTGGCGAAGACCCGCAGGGGCCAGTCACGGGGGACGGTGCCGTCGTGCAGGGCGGGGCAGTGCCGGGCGTCCTTGGCCACGTCGGGGTGGGCCAGGAAGTCCCGCAACGCGTCATGGCCCAGGACCACCGCGCCGGGCACCCCGCCGGGCAGTACGACCTCCGCGACGGCGCCGCGCCCGGCGCGCAGCCGGGCGTTGAGGGCGTGCGGGCAGCCGCCGGCGGGGTCGATCACGTGCGGGCCGTCCGGGAGGGGCGGGGTGTGCGGGGCGGGCGAGGTGTGGGGCGGCAACCGGGGCTCCTGACCTGAGGGGCGGATACCGTTCAACAGTGCTGCGGGGCACCCGGGTTGGACAAGGCCGCCGCGCCACCCGGACGCCCGGGCCGCGGGTGCGGCCGGGGCGGGAGGGGCCGTCGTAGGGTCGGGGCATGCCGGACACACAGCAGAGTCTCGAAGGCCGGGTGGCCCTTGTCGCGGGGGCCACCCGGGGAGCGGGCCGCGGGATCGCGGTCGAGTTGGGCGCGCGGGGCGCGACGGTGTACGTATCGGGGCGCAGCACCCGCGGGAAGCGCTCGGAGTACGACCGGCCCGAGACGATCGAGGAGACGGCCGAGCTGGTCACGGCGGCGGGCGGCCGGGGTGTGGCGGTGGTCGCCGACCATCTGGTGCCGTCCGAGGTCGAGGCGCTGGTCGCCCGGATCGACGCCGAGCAGGGCCGGCTCGACCTCCTGGTGAACGACATCTGGGGCGGGGAGATGCTGTTCGAGTGGGACAGCACGGTCTGGGAGCACGATCTGGACAAGGGGCTCCGGCTGATGCGGCTGGCGGTGGAGACCCATGCCGTCACCAGCCATTTCGCGCTGCCGCTGCTGCTGCGCGAGCCGGGCGGGCTGGTCGTGGAGATGACGGACGGCACGGCCGACTACAACGCCACCCGCTACCGGGTCTCCTTCTTCTACGACCTCGCCAAGTCCTCGGTGCTGCGGATGGCCTTCGCGCTCGGGCACGAGCTCGGCCCGCGCGGGGCCACGGCGGTGGCGCTGACGCCGGGCTGGCTGCGGTCGGAGATCATGCTCGACGCCTACGGGGTGAAGGAGGAGAACTGGCGGGACGCGCTGGGCGCGGCCCCGCACTTCGCCATCTCCGAGACTCCCGCCTTCGTGGGCCGGGCGGTGGCGGCGCTGGCCGGGGACCCGGAGGTGTCCCGCTGGAACGGCCAGTCCCTCTCCAGCGGACAGCTCGCGCAGGTCTACGGCTTCACGGACGTGGACGGCAGCCGGCCGGACGCCTGGCGGTACGTGGTGGAGGTCCAGGACCCCGGCCGCCCGGCGGACACCACCGGCTACCGCTGACCCGGCTCAGCGGGTCAGTGGCCCAGCGGGTCAGTGGCTCAGCGGGTCGGCGGCACAGCGGGTCAGTGGCTCTGGCGCCACCGGTCCAGAGCCTCCTGGAGGGCGTCGCCGATGAGGGCCAGGAACTCGGCGGAGGTCCCGAAGCGCTCCCCGGCCGGGGTGGCGGCGCCCAGGACCTCCGCCCCGCGCCGGGAGGCGGCGACGAGCACGGCGTTCATCCGTACGGAGGCGAGGGTGGAGCGGAGCCAGACCTCGTCGTCCAGGACATAGCGCTCGCGCCGCTCGCCGGGGGCGCGGTCCCGCCGGAGCAGGCCCTGCTGTTCGAGGAAGGTGACGGCGTGCGACACGGACGCCGGGCTCACCCGGAGCCGCTGGACCAGCTCGGCGGCGGTCTGGGCGCCCGAGTCGGCGGTGTACAGGGCGACGAGCACCCGGGCCGCCATCCGGGGGACCCCCTGCTGTTCGAGGAGCACGGTGAAGGACTCCGTGAACTCCCGCACCGCCTCCGGGTCGCGGCCGTGTCCCTCCTCGGCCGCCGGCCGCCGCGGCGGCGGCGGGTCCTGCCGGGTCCGCCGCGCGCGGTCCCGGGTGGCCTCCTCGGCCCGGTCGGCGCGGTAGGCGTCGGGGCCGCCGTTGCGCGTGACCTCCCGCATGACGGTCGAGGCGGGCCGCTCCAGCCGCCGGCCGATCTCCGCGTAGCCGAGTCCCCCGGCCAGCCCTTCGGCGATACGCCGCCGGTCCTCACTGGTGAGCCTGCCTCCGGGCATGGGCGCCCGCCCTCCTCTGTCGTCGGCCGCGGGCGCGGGGTGTCCCGTACCCATGGCGCAGTATGCATTCACCCGCAGGCTCATTGCAATGCCGGATCGGCCCTCCCATTGCATTCACCGTCAAGACCATTGCAATACAAGGCCAACAAGCCTTCGTAGAGCGCAGATTCGGGCCGACCTACTTCGTTGACGCATCCCTGAACGCAATGTAGCTTCGTGAGTGTTCAGCAGTTGCCGAACAACACCTCACGGGGAGATTCATCATGGGAGAGAACTACGGCGGCTTCTCCGAAGCGGGCCTGCGCCGGGTGCGGAACGTCCTCGCGCGCTACGTCGACTCGGGGCGGATCCCCGGGGTCGTCGCACTGATCGGCCGGGGCGGGGAGTCGCACGTCGAGGCCATGGGGACCATGCGCCACGAGGGCGGGGCGCCGATGCGCCGGGACAGCCTCTTCCGGATGGCGTCCACCTCCAAGCCGGTCGCGATGGCGCCGGTCATGATCCTGCTGGACGAGTGCGCCCTGCGGCTGGACGACCCGGTGGACCACTGGCTGCCCGAGCTCGCCGACCGCCGGGTGCTCAAGCGGAGCGACGGCCCGCTGGACGAGACCGTGCCCGCGCGGCGGCCCGTCACCGTACGGGACCTGGTCACCTCCACCTTCGGACTCGGCATGGACCTGTCCACCTTCGGGGCGCCGATCCAGGCGGCCATCCAGGAGCTGGAGCTCACCGGGCACGCGGCACCGATCCCCGAGCAGGACGAGTGGATGCGCCGGCTCGGCACACTCCCGCTGATGCACCAGCCGGGCGAGCAGTGGCAGTACCACATCAGCCATGACGTCCTCGGGGTGCTCGTCTCCCGGGTGACGGGCCGGCCGTTCGAGGAGTTCCTGCGCGAGCGGGTGCTCGACCCGCTGGGAATGGAGGACACCGGCTTCCACGTGCCCGCGGCGAAGATCGACCGGCTGCCCCCGGCGTACGTACCCCACCCGGAGACCGGCGAGTTCACCGTCTGGGACGAGGCGGAGGGCGGCCGCTACAGCGCGCCCCCGGCCTTCGCCTCGGGCGGCGGCGGGCTGGTGTCCACCGCCGACGACTACCACGCCTACTTCCGGATGCTGCTGAACGGTGGCACGCACGGCTCCGAGCGCATCCTGTCCCGGGCCGCCGTCGAGCTGATGACCACCAACCGGCTCACCCCGGAGCAGGAGACCGCCCGGACCGCCATGGCCCGCGACGCCGTCCATGTGTCGCTCGGCCAGGGGCAGCAGGGCGGCTGGGGCCTCGGGATGGCGGTACGGACCTACCGCGGGGACTACGCGCCCATCGGCCAGTTCGGCTGGGACGGCGGCACCGGCACCTCGGTCTACGCCGACCCGCGCAACGGCCTCACCGGCGTCCTGCTCACCCAGGTCGGCCTCTCCGTCCCGGCCCCGGCCCGCCTGGTCCAGGACTTCTGGACCACGCTCTACCAGGTAATCGACGACACCGACGTCTGAGTCAGGGCGCCTCGACCCGGAGGACGATCTTTCCCTGGAGGTGGCCCCGCTCGGCCCGTTCGTGGGCCCGGCGGGCTTCCGTCAGGGGGAAGACCGAGTCGATGCCGACCCGGAGCCGGTCCGCGTCGATCAGGCGGGCCAGCTCCGCCAACTGGCCGCCGTCGGAGCGCACTTGGTGTCCGCTCACGGTGATGCCCGCCCGCTCGGCGCGCTCCGGGTGGTAGTCGCCGGGGAAGACGGGGGCGATGCGGCCGCCACTGCGCAGCACCGGGAGCAGCCGGTGGCCGTGCGGGCCGCCGACGGCGTCGATCAGCACGGCCACGTCGCGTACGGCGTCCTCGGGCGGGGTCCGTGTGTAGTCCACGAACCGGTCGACACCCAGCTCCTCGAGGAAGGACTCGTGCCGTCCGGACGCCACCCCGATGACCGGCCCGGCTCCCGCGATCCTCGCCAGCTGGACCGCGAAGTGCCCCACTCCCCCGGCCGCGCCGTTGACCAGGACGGGCCCGTCGTCCGGGCCCAGTCCGAGGTGGTCGAAGAGGAACTGGTGGGCGGTCAGCCCCGCCATCGGTACCGCGGCGGCCTCCACATGCCCCAACGAGGCGGGCTTGCGCGCCAGATGGCCTGTTGGCGAGACGGCGTACTCCGCGTATCCCGAGCCCCGACCGGGGAAGTTGACCATCCCGAAGACCTCGTCGCCGGGCTGCCACTCGCTCACCCCGGCGCCGGCCTCCACGACCACCCCGGAGATGTCCCAGCCCGGGGTGAAGGGCAGCGGCCAGGCCGGCCGGATCGCCTCCGGGAGATCGGCGAAGCCGCGGCGCGCGTACCCGTCGGGCGGGTTGACGCCGGCCGCGTGGACCCGTACCAGCACTTCCCCCGGCCCCGGTGAAGGGCGCGGCACCTCCTCGTGCACGAGCCGGTCCGGATCACCGAAGGTGTGCACCCGCACGGCCTTCATCAGAGCCGTCCCCGCCGCCGCCATACCGTCCATGCCATCCTCCACGTAGGATCCGGAGCAGTGCTCCGCAAGTAAACGGAGCACCGCTCCGATTGTCAACGTCAGGAATACGCATGGCGGATGGGACCACTACGCCGGGACAGCGCGCCGATGCCCAGCGCAACCGGGAACGCCTCCTCGACGCCGCCCGCCAGGTCGTCGCCGAGGAGGGCACACAAGCCTCGCTGCGGGACGTCGCCCGCCGGGCGGGCGTCGGACTGGGCACGCTCTACCGGCACTTCCCGACCCGCGACGACCTGCTGGAGGCCCTGCTGCGCGTCCGCTTCGACGAACTCGCCTCCCTGGCGGACGCCTTGCTGGACGACGACGATCCGGCGGAGCGCTCGCTCGCCGCGTGGCTCGGCGCGTTCACCGTCGGGGCGAGCGCGGCCCGGGGGCTGCCGGCCTCACTGATGGCCACCCTCGGTGACCCCGACTCGGCCCTGCACGCCTCCTGCCTGTCCATGCGCGAGGCCGCGGGACGCCTGCTGCGGGCGGCCCAGGACACCGGGCGGATCCGCCCCGACGTGGACGGCACCGACCTGTTCGCCCTGGTCAACGCGCTCGGCTGGATCACCGACCAGGCCCCCTCGATCGCCGCCCGCCGCGAGCACCTGCTGACCCTGGTCATGGACGGCCTCGCCGGGCCCGGCACCGGTCAGGCCCGCTAGCGGGCCTCCGACCCGGCCTCGCGGGAGGTGATGAGGTGGGACAGGCCGTCCAGGAGGCAGCGGAGGCCGAAGTCCCAGATCGGCTGGGGGTGGTAGCCGCCGACCGCGCTGCCGACGCGGTCCGCGAGGGGGTAGCGGGCGGAACCCAGGACCCTTTCCAGCACCGGCCCGCTGACGGCCCACCAGTCCTCCTGGCTCTGGCGGCTGTTGTGCGCGGCGTCGTCGGCGGCGGCCAGGGCATTGGCGTGGACGAAGCCCAGAAGGTGGGTGAGGGCGGCGTCCATCTCGGTGTCGGTGAGGCCGATACCCTCGAACGCCTCCAGCTCGTACTCGTACTTCCCGATCACCCCCGGCCCCAGCGGCGGGCGGGTGACCGCGAGGTCCGTGATCCAGGGGTGGCGCAGGTTCAGGTCCCGGTTGTCCTCGGCGACCCGGGTGACGCGCAGCCGCCAGGGGTCGCCCGCGGCGCGGGGGCGGCGCTCCATGCGCAGGTAGACCGCGTCGAGCATCAGGTCCAGCAGCTCGGCCTTGCCGGGGACGTACGTGTAGAGGGTCATCGGGGTGACGCCCAGCCGCTCGGCCAGGGCCCGCATGGTCAGCGCGGCCAGGCCCGCCTCGTCGGCGAGGTCCACGGCCGCCCCGATCACCGCGTCCGGGCTGAGCCCCTGCCGGGGCCCGCGCCGGCCGGCCCGGGCGGGCTCCCCCGGCTGCCGCCAGAGCAGTTCGAGCGTACGGACGGGATCTCCCGCGCCGCTCCGGTCCTTCGCCATGCCGGCCCTCCGTACTCCCGGTCCCAGTAATTCACTACACCGTACACAGTACAGCGTATAGAGTTACTGCGATCGCCCGCAACCGTGAGGAGTGCCGTGCACATCGCCGCCGACAACCACCAGGTCATCCAGGTCAGGGGAGCGCGGGAGAACAACCTCGCCGACATCTCGCTCGACATCCCCAAGCGCCGCCTCACCGTCTTCACCGGCGTCTCCGGCTCCGGCAAGTCCTCCCTGGTCTTCGGCACCATCGCCGCCGAGTCGCAGCGGATGATCAACGAGACCTACACGGCGTTCATCCAGTCCTTCATGCCGAGCCTCGGGCGGCCCGACGTGGACGCGCTGCACAATCTGAGCGCCGCCATCGTGGTCGACCAGGAGCGGATGGGGGCCGGATCGCGCTCCACCGTGGGCACCGCCACCGACGCCTACACCATGCTGCGGATCGTCTTCTCCCGCCTCGGCACCCCGCACATCGGCACGTCGAGCGCGTTCAGCTTCAACAACCCCGAGGGCATGTGCCCGCGCTGCGAGGGCGTCGGCCAGGTCTCCGACATCGACGTGGACCAGCTGGTCGACCGCGAACTCTCCCTCAACGAGGGCGCGATCACCGTCCCCGGGTACGCCGTCGACTCCTGGTACTGGCAGAACATGGTGAACTCGGGCTTCTACTCCCCCGACAAGAAGCTCAAGGACTTCACCGAGCAGGAGTGGGCCGACTTCCTGCACAAGGAGGCAGTCAAGGTGAAGTCCGGCGCGAACGGCTTCACCTACGAGGGCCTGATCACCAAGATCAGCCGCACCTACCTGGCCAAGGACCGCGAGTCCATGCAGGCCCACATCCGGACTTTCGTGGACCGCGCCGTCGTCTTCGCCGACTGCCCGGACTGCGGCGGCAGCCGGCTCTCGGCCGCCGCGCTGTCCTGCCGTATCCAGGGCGTGAACATCGCGGACTGCGCCTCCATGCAGATCAGCGAACTCGCCGGCTTCATCGGCCGGATCGACGACCCGGCCGTGGCCCCGATGCTCGCCAACCTGCGCGGTCTGCTGGATTCCCTGGTGGAGATCGGCCTCGGCTACCTCAGCCTGGACCGCCCCTCCGGGACGCTGTCCGGCGGCGAGGCCCAGCGGGTCAAGATGGTGCGGCACCTCGGCTCCTCCCTCACCGATGTCACGTACGTCTTCGACGAGCCCACCACCGGCCTGCACCCGCACGACATCCAGCGCATGAACGACCTGCTCCTGCGGCTGCGCGACAAGGGCAACACCGTCCTGGTCGTGGAACACAAGCCCGAGGTCATCGCCATCGCGGACCATGTCGTCGACCTCGGACCGGGCGCGGGCACGGCCGGCGGGCAGCTCTGCTACAGCGGCGACGTGGCCGGGCTGCGCACCTCCGGCACCCTCACCGGACGCCACCTCGGGCACCGGGCGCGGCTGCGGGAGTCGGTGCGCACCCCGCGCGGTCACCTGTCGATCAAGGGCGCCGACCTGCACAACCTCCAGGACGTCAGCGTGGAGGTACCGCTCGGGGTGCTGGCGGTGGTGACCGGGGTCGCGGGCTCGGGCAAGAGCTCGCTGATCCACGGCTACCTGGCCGGGCGGGAGGGCGTGGTGGTGGCGGACCAGTCCCCGATCCGCGGCTCCCGCCGCTCCAACCCCGCCACCTACACCGGCCTGCTCGGGCCGGTCCGGACCGCCTTCGCCAAGGCCAACGGGGTCAAGGCCGCGCTGTTCAGCGCGAACTCGGAGGGCGCCTGCGCCAAGTGCAACGGCCTCGGGCTGGTCTACACGGACCTGGCGATGATGGCCGCGGTGGCCTCCGTCTGCGAGGAGTGCGAGGGGCGGCGGTTCACGCCGGAGGTGCTGACGTACCGGCTGCGCGGCAAGAACATCAGCGAGGTGCTGAACATGCCGGTCGCGGAGGCCCACGAGTTCTTCACCACCGGCCAGGCGCGGGCGGTGCTCGGACGGCTGGTCGACGTCGGGCTGTCGTACGTACGCCTCGGGCAGCCGCTCAACACCCTGTCGGGCGGTGAGCGGCAGCGGCTCAAGCTGGCCATCAGCATGGCGGAGAAGTCCTCGACGTACATCCTGGACGAGCCGACGACCGGGCTGCACATGGCCGATGTGGACAAGCTGCTGGCCCTGCTGGACCGGCTGGTCGACGACGGGAACTCGGTGATCGTGATCGAGCACCACCAGGCCGTGATGGCGCACGCCGACTGGCTGATCGACATCGGGCCGGGCGGCGGGCGCTCCGGCGGCCGGGTGGTCTTCGAGGGCACCCCGGCGGCTCTGGTGGCGGAGGCGGACACGCTGACGGCCCGGCACCTGAGGGAGTACGTCGGGTCCTGATGCCGGGACCGGGGCGTCAGGGCAGGCGCAGTTCGTGGTCCTCGCCGAGCGGGACGAAGAACCGCTCCACGTCCGCCGCGGTGACCTCGGCCAGGGAGGGCGGGGACCAGCGGGGCGAGCGGTCCTTGTCGATCACCTGGGCCCGGATGCCCTCCACCAGGTCCGGGGAGGTCAGCGTGTTGCAGGAGACGCGGAACTCTTGTACGAGCGTTCGTTCCAGCGTGCCCAGCCCCGCGGCCCGGCGCACGGCGGCCAGGGTGGTCTTGAGGGCGGTCGGGGACTTGGCCAGGATCGTCCCGGCGGTCTCCCCGGCCGCCGGGTCGCCCGCGCCGCGCAGCCGTTCCACGATCTCCTCGACGGTGCCGGCGGCGTAGCAGCGGTCGATCCACCCCCGGCGGGCGGCGAGTTCACCGGGCGCGGGGGTGGCGGCGAACCGCGGCAGCACCTCGTGGGCGGGCGCGGAGGCGAGGGCGGCGGTCAGCTCCGGCAGGCGCTCGGCGGGTACGAAGTGGTCCGCGAGCCCGCAGAGCAGCGCGTCGGCGGCGCCCACGGCGGTGCCGGTGAGGGCGAGATGGGTGCCCAGCTCGCCGGGGGCGCGGGAGAGCAGATGGGTCCCGCCGACGTCGGGCACGAAGCCGATGCCGGTCTCGGGCATGGCGACGCGGGAGCGCTCGGTGACGATCCGGACGCCGCCGTGCGCCGAGACACCGACGCCGCCGCCCATCACGATGCCGTCCATGAGGGCGACGTACGGCTTGGGGTAGCGGGCGATGCGCGCGTTGAGTCGGTACTCGTCCCGCCAGAAGCCTGCGGAGGCGGTGGTGCCGGCCTTGGCGTCGTCGTGGATCGCGCGGATGTCCCCGCCCGCGCAGAGCCCGCGCTCACCGGCCCCGCGGATCAGCACCTGCGCGACGGCGGGGTCCTCCGCCCAGGCGGCGAGGGCCCCGTCGATCCGCAGCACCATGTGATGGGTGAGGGCGTTGAGGGCCCTGGGGCGGTTGAGGGTGACCACCCCGGTCCGGCCCTCGACGTGGAACAGGACGGTGTCGTCGGAGGGGGCGACGGAGCCGGCGGAGGGGACGGTGTCGTCGGAGGCGTCGGTGTCGTCGTCGGCGGTCGCGCGTTCGGTGTTCACGCCGCCCAGTATCCCCACCGCCCCGCGCGGGACCGGCCCCGCGGGCGGGTGACGGCGTAGGGTGAGGCGGTATGCGGAAGATCATCCTCATGATGTCGGTGTCCCTCGACGGGTACTTCGAGGGGCCCGAGCGGCAGATCGACTGGCACCTCGTCGACGAGGAAGTGCACCAGTACCTCAATGACGAGCTGCGCGGCATGGGCGCCTTCCTGAGCGGGCGCGTCACGCACGAGCTGATGGCCGGCTACTGGCCCACCGCCGACGCCGACCCGGAGGCCCCCGGGCCCGTGGCCGACTTCGCCGGGATCTGGCGCTCGATGCCCAAGTACGTGTACTCCCGCACCCTGGAGCGCGCCGACTGGAACACCACGGTCGTACGGGAGGTCGTGCCGGAGGAGGTCGCCGCCCTCCAGGCGGCCCCCGGCGGGGACCTGGCACTCGGCGGGGCCGATCTCGCGGCCACCTTCCTGCGGCTCGGGCTGGTGGACTCCTACCGGATCCTGGTGCACCCGGTGCGGATCGGGCGCGGCAGACCGCTCTTCCCGCCGGTGGACGGCGGGCCGGTCCCGCTGCGCCTGGAAGGTACGCACACCTTCGGCAACGGGGTGGTCCGGCTGAGCTACGGCCGCCCGTAGGCGCGGGGCGGTCGGCCGCGCGGGCGGGCGCGATCAGGGCCACGACGACGGTCAGCGCCGTGACCGAGGCTCCGTGCGCCGCACGGCGCAGCCGGGGCTTCAAGCGGCTCAGGACACGCC
>NZ_JBEYVX010000126.1:0-13148 GCF_040644195.1 Streptomyces sp. NPDC047014
GCAGGATCCTGGTGCCGCCCTGGAGGTCCAGGACGAGCATCCCGCTCTCCTCGGAGACCCGCAGCCCGAGGGTCGAGCCGTATAGGCCGGGCCCCGGCTCGGCGGCAAGCTGTACACCGGCGAGCTCGCCGGGGCCCCCGTCGACCTCGGCGCCGAATCCATGCTGGCCCGCCGCCCCGAGGCCGTCGCCCTCGCCCGCGCCGTGGGCCTCGGAGATGCCATCGAGGAGCCCGCCACCGCCACCGCCCGGCTGTGGACCCGGGGCGCGCTGCGGCCCATGCCGAGCGGCCATGTCATGGGCGTACCCGGGGACCTCGCCCCGCTCGCCGCCTCCGGGGTGCTCTCCGCCGAGGGCCTGGCCCGCGTCGAGGCCGAGGCCGGACTCCCGCCCGCCGAGGTCGGCGAGGACGTGGCCGTCGGGGAGTTCGTCGCCGCCCGGATGGGCCGCGAGGTCGTGGACCGGCTCGTCGAACCCCTGCTCGGCGGGGTCTACGCGGGCGACGCCTACAGCATCTCGATGCGCGCCGCCGTCCCCGCCCTCTTCGACGCCGTACGCGCCCACCCCACGCTGACCGAGGCCGTGCGCGCCCTGCAGAGCGCGGCCGCGCGCCGCGCCGCCGCCGAGCACACCACCGTCACCGGCGCGGCCGCCACCGGCGCCTTCTTCGCCGGGATCTCCGGCGGCATCGGCCGGCTGCCGCTCGCCGTCGCCGACGCCTGCCGGGCCGCCGGCGCCCGCATCCTGACCGGCACCCCGGTCCGGGAGATCGGCCGCACGCCCGAGGGCTGGCGGATCACCGCCGACGGGGAGGTCCTCGACGCCGACGCCGTGGTCCTGGCCGTCCCCGCCGGGCCCGCCGCCCGGCTGCTCGACACCCTCGCGCCGGCCGCCGCGAGCGAGCTGGACCGTATCGCCTACGCCTCCATGGCCCTGGTCACCCTGGCCTTCCGGCGGGCGGAACTGCCGGAGGCCGTCACCGCGAGCGGCGCCAGCGGATTCCTCGTACCGCCCGTCGACGGCCGGACCATCAAGGCGTCCACCTTCTCCAGCAACAAGTGGGCCTGGTCCGGGGCCGATCCGGAGCTGTTCCTCCTGCGCACCTCCGTGGGCCGCCACGGGGACGAGGGCGACCTGCACAAGGACGACGCCGAGCTCGTCGATGTCTCCCTCCGCGACCTCGGCGAAGCCGTGGGGATCGCCGCCCGGCCGGTGGCCTCCACCGTCACCCGCTGGGACGGCGGCCTGCCCCAGTACCCCGTCGGCCACCTCGCCCGGGTGGCCCGGATCCGCGGCGCCGTCGCCGCCCTGCCCGGCCTCGCGGTCTGCGGGGCGCAGTACGACGGAGTGGGCATTCCGGCCTGCGTCGCCTCCGCCGGGAAGGCCGCGGAGGCCGTGCTGGCCGCGCTGGGTGCGCGTACGGCACCCCTGGCACCGACCACTGATCAGCGCACGGGACAATAGACGCATGACTGCACCAGAGAAGATTCCCAACGCGGGGAAGAGGGCGAAGGACCTCAACGAGGTCATCCGCTACACCCTGTGGTCCGTCTTCAAGCTGAAGGACGTCCTGCCCGAGGACCGCACCGGTTTCGCCGACGAGGTCCAGGAACTGTTCGACCAGCTGGCCGCCAAGGACATCACCGTCCGCGGCACCTATGACGTCTCCGGCCTGCGCGCCGACGCCGACGTCATGATCTGGTGGCACGCGGAGACCGCCGACGAGCTGCAGACCGCGTACAACCTGTTCCGCCGCACCCGGCTCGGCCGCGCGCTGGAGCCGGTGTGGTCGAACATGGCCCTGCACCGCCCGGCCGAGTTCAACAAGTCCCACATCCCGGCCTTCCTCGCCGACGAGGTGGCCCGCGAGTACATCAGCGTCTACCCGTTCGTGCGCTCGTACGACTGGTACCTGCTGCCGGACGAGGACCGCCGCCGGATGCTCGCCGACCACGGCAAGATGGCCCGCGGCTACCCGGACGTCCGCGCCAACACCGTCGCCTCCTTCTCGCTGGGCGACTACGAGTGGATGCTGGCCTTCGAGGCCGACGAGCTCTACCGCATCGTCGACCTGATGCGCCACCTGCGCGCCTCCGAGGCCCGGATGCACGTCCGTGAAGAGGTGCCCTTCTACACCGGGCGCCGCAAGTCCGTCGCCGATCTGGTGGCCGGGCTCGCCTGATACCTCCCCTGGGGGGAAGGACCGGAGGACGACCACACCGTCAGGTGAGTTCCTCCGGTGGATCGGGAGGCTGAGCCCCCGAAACGACGCAGCCGGAGACCCCGCCCGGAAGTTCAGACGACAGGTGGCAGCCGCGCCCGAAGGCGCGGGCCGCCCCTGTCGTCCAGCGACACCGGTGCGGGCTCCGGATGCGGCGCGCCCACGGGGCGCGCGCCGGCCCTGCTGCCCGCCGCTCCTAGGAGCTGCTGCTGGAGCAGCTGGAGCTGGAGGAGCTGCCGCAGCTCGAAGAACTCCCGCAGCTGGAGCCGGACGAGCTCCCGCAGCTGGAACCGGAGCTGCCGCAACTGGAACCGGAGCTCCCGCAGCCGCTGCCGGAGGAGCCGCAGCCCGCGCCCGAGCCCGAGGAGCACGAGCCCCCGGAGGCCCCGCAGCTCGCACCGCCCCCGCCCGCACCGCCGTCGCTCGTGGCGCACCACAGCACCGGCAGCAGCTCAGGCGAGGAGTCGGAGTGCCCGGAGGAGGAGTGGTGCCCGCGGTGGGCCGCCCCCGACTGGGCCGCGGCGAGCCGGGTGCCGCGCGCGGCCGGTACGAGCTGCTGGCGCAGGAACGGGTCCCGCAGTCCGCGCAGCCCGTGGAGGGCGACCTGTACGTGCGGGGGCGCGGTGCTCCCGTACGCCGCCCGGGCCGCGAGCAGCGCCCGGAGCCCGGCCGGGGTGGTCCGGCTCCTGGCCCGGGAGGAGCAGATCGCGCCGACGAGCAGACCGCCGAACAGCGGGAACAGGACCTTGACCACGAAGGGCACGACGGGCTCGGGGTCGAGCGCGAGCTCCACGAACGTCAGCGGGACCGACGCCACCAGCCACACCGCGCACACCACGGCCTGGATCCGCGCCCGGCGCCGCCACCGCTGCCCGGACCCGGGCCGGGCGACCAGCCCGCGGTCGGCCAGCGCGTCCCCGATCTCCTGCACGGCCGGGTCGCACATGGCGGCGTACCGCACCTGGTACAGCCAGCCCGAGGGCGCCCCGCGGTACGCCTGAAGCACCGCGCGCTCGGCGGGGTCGGCGGCCCGGGCCGCGGGGTGCGCCTGCACGATGCCGGGGCCGCCGACGAGCAGCCGGCCGTCCCCGAGCATGGCCACGAGCGCGGCGTCCACCACATTGCCGGGGCCGCCCGCCACGAAGGCGGCCTCCGAGAGGTCGTGCAGCCCGGCCGGCGGGCCGGGCGGCGCGGAGCGGGACCGGCGCAGGCCGTTCACCAGCAGGACGGAGGAGACGAGGACGGCGATCCAGATCGCGACGGCGAGAAGGTTCATGCCGCTCTCCCCGTGAGCGCCCGCGCCCAGCGCACGACGCGGCGCGGCGGCCGGGCCCCGGCCCGCTCCCGCCACCAGGCGGTGAGCCGGCGCCGGGCGGCGGGGTCGGCCGGCAGGTCCTGGACCAGCAGGTGCTCGGCGAAGTCCAGGGCGTCCCGGCGGTAGCCGGCGGTCATCGGGCGGCCCTTGGCGTAGGCCAGGAAGGCCGTACGGTACGGGGCGGGCCCGCCCAGGATCCCGGGCAGCTCCGGGGCCAGCCGGGCGACGACATCGGCCCGCTTGGCGGCGAGCGCCCGCGCCTGCGTCCGGATCCGGGCCCGGTCGAAGCCCTCGGGCACCGGGGTCCCGGCCACCAGCGCCGACAGCAGCGCGGCCTGCCCGACGCCGACGCGCGCCCGCACGCTGTCCGTCACCGCGCCGGCCTTGTTCTCCCGCAGCCGGGGCGCGGCGGCGGGGGCGGCAGCCGTCCCCGTCGTGACCACCTCGCGGATCGCCGCCAGCTCGCCGGCCAGTTCCGCCTCGGCGGGGAAGTCGTCGTCCCGTTCCAGCAGCACCCCCGGCGGATCCACCCGCGCGCGCAGCTGCGCCAGCAGGTCCAGGACCACCGGCGGCACGGGGTGGGCGTGGGTGTCGTGCCAGACACCGTCCCGCTCGACCCCGCCCGCCACATGCACGTACGCCAGCGCCTCCAGCGGGATCGCGTCCAGCACGGCGGCCGGGTCCTCGCCCCGGTTGACCCGGTTGGTGTGCAGATTGGCCACGTCGATGAGCAGCCGGACCCCGGTCCGCTCCACCAGCTCCGTCAGGAACTGCCCCTCCGTCAGCTCCTCGCCCGGCCAGGAGAACAGCGCGGCGATGTTCTCCAGGGCCAGCGGCACGGGCAGGGCGTCCTGCGCGATCCGCACGTTCTCGCAGAGCACGTCCAGCGCGTCGCGGGTGCGCGGCACGGGCAGCAGGTGCCCGGCCTCCAGCGCGGGCGAGGCGGTCCGTACGAAGGCGATGTGCTCGGTGACGAGCGGCGCGCCCAGCGCCACCGCCCGCTCCCCGAGCGCCGCGAGCTTCGCCGGGTCGGGGCGCTCGGCTCCGCCGAGCCCCAGCGAGACCCCGTGCGGAACGATCCGCGTACCGCGCTCGCGCAGCCGCTCCAGTGCCTCGGGCAGATGGCCCGGACAGACGTTCTCGGCCACCACCTCGACCCAGTCCAGGCCGGGCAGCCGCTCGACGGCGTCCGCGATCTCCGGCCGCCAGCCGATCCCCACTCCCAGGCGTGCCATGGGCTCCATGTCCCCTCGCCCCCTCTCGTCGCACCGTGTGCGGATGTCATGGCCCCGACGGAGTCGCGCCAACCGCGGCAGGAGACGTTCAGAGCAACATTTGAGGTTCCAAGCCACCGCACCGGGCAGGATCCGCCCCCCGCGCCGCCCTCCTCAGAGCCGTGCGCGCAGTGCCGGGTGGTCGGCCACGACCGTGGCGCTGCCGGGGGCGATTTCCGTGAAGCCCGCGTCGCGGACCACCGGGAGGCCGCCGGTGGTCAGGTGCCGCCAGTGCTCGCGGGGGGCCGTTCGGACCGCCAGACGGAAGCCGGAGTGCTGCCAGGCGCTGCGTTCCGCGGCCGTCAGCTCCCACCAGGCCAGTTGCGCCGCGTGGCCGGCCTGGGCCATGGCCTTGCCCGCCGACATCTCCAGGTCCGGGTTGAGCCACAGCACGGGCAGCTCCGGGCCGTCGACCGGGCCGGGCGGCTCCGGGTCGTCCAGGTCGGTGCCCGACACCTGGAGCTTGGCCAGTTCCTTGGGCCAGCCGTCCAGGGGCACCGGCGGGAAGACCCGTACGAGGGCGCCCGCGCCCTCCACCGTGATGCCCGGCAGGGTCTGCGCCTTGCGCCACTCGGCGCCGCGCGCCCGCCGGACCACCTTGCGGATCCGGGCGTCCTGCCAGTCGCGCACGGCCTGGGCCCACTCGCCCTCGCCGCGCGCCCGCTCGTCGGTGAGCAGCACCAGCACCGCGCGGGCCGCCGTCTCCAGGGCGTCGGTGCGGGCGGGCGGTTCCGTCTTCTCGATGCGCACCACCAGCGGCAGCACGAACTGCGGCGCCTCGTCGCGCAGGGCGTGCTCCCGCCGGAAGGCACTGTCGGCCCCGACCGCGGGTACGCCGGAGGTGTCGTTCGTGTGCTGGCTGCTCATCCCGCCAAGGATGCCAGGCTCCGCCTTGAGGAGGATGTCCCGGGGGGAGGGCGCGGGCGAGGATCGAGGGCATGAAGAGTGATCTTTTCGCGTCCGAGAACCTGGCCCGGCCGGCCGCCGCCCCCGGTATGAGCCTGCAGAACCCCAAAGCGGTGAAGTACGACCTCAACGGCGAGGTGCTGGCCCGGCAGGGGTCGATGGTCGCCTTCCGCGGCGACCTCCAGTTCGAGCGCAAGGGCCAGGGCATCGGCGGCATGCTCAAGCGCGCCGTCACGGGCGAGGGGCTGGCCCTGATGTCCGTACGCGGGCAGGGCGAGGTCTGGTTCGCCCACCAGGGCGGCAACTGCTTCGTCCTCGACTTCGAGCCGGGCGACGCCCTCACCATCAACGGCCGCAACGTGCTGTGCTTCGACCCGACCCTGTCCTACGAGATCAAGATGCTCAAGGGCGCCGGAATGACCGGCGGCGGCCTCTTCAACAGCCTCTTCACCGGCACCGGCAAGCTCGCCGTGGTGTGCGACGGCCACCCGATCGTCATCCCGGTCACCCCGCAGGCCCCCGTCTATGTGGACACGGACGCGGTGGTCGGCTGGAGCGCGCAGCTGGAGGCCGGCCTGCACCGCTCCCAGTCCGTCGGCTCGATGATCCGCGGCGGCTCCGGCGAGGCCGTCCAGCTGATGCTGCGCGGCGAGGGCTTCGTCATCGTCCGCCCGAGCGAGGTCACCGAGGCGGTGGCCGCGCACTGAACGGGTGCGCGGCCCCCGCCGGGCCGGGGTGAGTACGGGCGGGTCAGCAGGCGGGGTCAGCGCGCGGCGGCGAGGACCGGCTCGTCCGCCGCGTAGGGGGCGAAGGCGGCGTTGTCCTTGCAGCCCAGCTCCTCGAAGGTGCTGACCTTGGTCTCCGGGTCGGTGGCGACCAGCCGGAACTTGCAGGCGCCCTTGATGTAGCGGCCCTTGACCCCGCCGGGGAAGTCCACCTCCTTGTTCCAGAGGTAGGGGGAGCTGTACGTGTTGAGGAGGGCGGTGGCGTTGACGTCGATGCCGCCGGGCGCGTGGATCTCGTAGACCCAGCCGGTCTTCGCGCTGCCGTAGGTGGCGAACTTCTGCGCCACCCACTTCTCGCAGCTCGTGCTGAGGTGCGCGCTGTTCTGGCCGCCGCCCTTGACGATGTACTCCGCGAGCGGGGTCACCGTCTCGCCGCGCGGGGTGAACCCGGTCGCGAAGATCTGCTCGACGGTCTCGCGGGTGTCGCCGCGCCACAGGGTGTTGACGTCGCTGCGCCACTGCCAGCGCTCGTCCGCGGCGGCCTCGGCGACGGGGCGGGCGAGGGAAGGGGCCGTCGTCGTACGCCACCAGTCCCAGGCCCGGTAGTCGACGGTGGGCCCGCAGGGCGAGGTCAGGTCCTCCTCGGCGGCGGAGGCCGGGGTGACGGCGGCGGCGGAGACGAGGGAGACGGCGGCGAGCACCCGCAGAGCGGCCTGCAGCATGGTGAGGACCCATCAGTCGATCAACGTGACGGGCCCTTTATAGGGGCGGGTGGCGGCGTGTCGGCGGGGCCGGTGCGCGGCGCCACCCGCTCGGGTGGATCAGTCGTACTGGGGAAAGGATCCGCCGCGCACGCGCACCGCGCCCGCCGCACTCGCCAGGCCCCCCGCGTCACTTGCCGACCAGCTCCGAGACCTTCACGAAGCGGAAGCCCCGCTTTCGCAGTTCCGGCACGATCTTCCGGATGGCCTCCTCGGTGACGGGGGCCGCGCTGCGCGTGCAGTGCATGACCACCACCGAGCCGGGCTTCACCCCGGCGAGGACCTGCTCGGCCACGGCGTCCGGGTCCTTGGCGAAGGCGTCGCCGCTGACCACGTCCCACTGGACGGCCGTCACCTTGGCCGTGGACAGCGCGCGCAGCGACGGATCGTCGTAGCAGCCGCCGGGGAAGCGGAAGTAGGGGACGGTGTTCACGGCCCCGGCCTTCTTGAACGCGGCGAAGGCCCGGTCCACGTCGGCCCGCGCGGCCGCGGCGTCGAGCGCGGGCAGCCCGTAGCAGGGGGAGGTGAAGGCGTGGTGGCTGTAGGAATGGTTCGCGATCTCGAAGTTCGGGTCGGTGCCGATGGACTTCGCCTGGTCCGGGTACTCCTCGGCCCAGCGGCCCGTCATGAAGACCGTGGAGGGCACCTTGAGGGTGCGCAGGGTGGAGATGAGCTGCGGGTTGTCGAAGTGCTCCCCGGCGGCGGCGCGCGGGCCCTGGTCCGAGGTCATGTCGGCGTCGAAGGTCAGCGCCACGGTCTTGTCCGTGTGCTGCTTGGCCCGCTCGAAGACCGGGGTCAGCCCGTTCGGGCCGACGGGCAGCATCGGGGCCGCGCCGGGCGCGCCCGCCTGCGGGGCGCCGGGCTGGGGGGAGGCGGGGGCGGGGCTCTGCGGGGCGGATCCGGCGGCGGATCCGGTGGCGGAGGCGGAGGCCGCCGGCGTGCCCAGGCGGGCTTCGCGGCCGGCGTCCGGGGTGCCGGATCCGCCCCCGCAGCCCGTGAGGGCGGCCGTCAGGGCGGCACCGAGAACGGCCGCGGCCGTCGCTTTGCGCACAGAAATGGTCACGCAGGCAAAATATATGACTATGTGGCAAGTAGCCGTCTACGGCGCTCCCATGTCGGCCCGCCGCCCCCGACCGGGCGGCCCCGCCCGGAGGGCCCCGCCGCGATCAGCGCCAGGGCCCCGTCACCGCGAACGTGGTCCCCGGCGCGTAGGCGTTGACGTACAGGGTCCGCCCGTCGGGGGAGAAGGTCACCCCGGCGAACTCCCCCCACTCCGGCGCCCCCGCCGGCCCGATGTCCTGCGCGTTGCGGGCGACCGGATAGACCTCGCCGTCCGCCCGCACCCCGAAGACGTACTGCGCCCCGCCGCCGTCCTCGCACACCATCAGCCCGCCGTCGGGGGCCAGGCAGATGTTGTCCGGGGAGTCCCCGGGCAGCTGGATGTCGGTGGCCGGGCCGAAGAGCACGTCGAGACGGAGCCGGGCCCGCCGCGGGTCGTAGAACCACACCTGCCCGTGGTGGTCGGCCGCCGCGCCCTCGCCGCGCCGGGCGTAGCTGGACACGAAGTGCACGCCGGCGCCGCCCCAGTAGCAGCCCTCCAGCTTCTGCGCGTGCGTGATCCCGCCCGGCCCGAAGTCCTGGAGCCGGACCGGCGTGCCCGAGGCCGAGGGATCCGGTACGGGGACCCACTCCACCGGGAACTCCGCCCCCGGCTCGTCCACCACCGCCAGGTCCGCCAGCCCCGGCACGCGCAGGGCCTCCAGGGCGCCGCCGGCGCGCAGCGAGCCCGTACCGCCGAGGGGCCGGGCGGGCAGGAAGCGGTAGAACAGCCCGAAGGGCCGGACGAAGGCGTCCTCGGTCTCGTAGACGACCCCCCGGTACGGGTCCACGGCGACGGCCTCGTGCGCGAAGCGGCCCATCGCGGTGAGCGGGACCGCGCCCGTGCGGTGCGGGCGGGCCGGGTCCACCTCGAAGACGTAGCCGTGGTCCCGGGTGTACCCGGAGGTCCCGGCGCGGTCCTCGGTCTCCTCGCAGCTCAGCCAGGTGTGCCAGGGGGTGCGGCCGCCCGCGCAGTTGACGGCGGTACCGGCCAGGGCGACCCGCTCGGCGGTGACCGCGCCCGCCCGGTCCAGCTCCAGGGCCGTGCAGCCGCCGAGGGCGCCGGGGTCGTAGGTCAGGCCGGGGACGGCCGGGACGCGCAGGGCCGCGGTGGCGCGGTTCTCGTGGTTGCGCACCAGCCGCACCCCGCCGCCGCCTGCGGCGAAGGCGGCCATGCCGTCGCAGTTGGCGGGCACCGCGCCCTCACCGGAACGCAGCGGTTCGCCGGCGCGCGAGAGCACCCGGTACGAGAACCCCGCGGGCAGGTCCAGCAGCCCGCGGGGATCGGGCAGCAGCGGCCCGTACCCGCGCCGGGCCGAGGCGGCCCGGGCGGCGGCGGGGGAGCCGCCGGCGAACAGCGCGCCGAGCGTCCCGCTGAAGGCGATCGCGCCGGCGGCGAGCAGGCTGCGGCGGGTGACGGACATCGGCGGCTCCGGGGGATGCGCTCAGACGGCGGGGGTGGTGGGGCGGGTGGTGCCGGGCAGGCAGGTCACGGCCGGGTTGAAGGTCTCGAAGACGCCGCCGGGGTTCTTCTTCCAGAGCCACAGGTGCAGGGCGTAGTGCACGGGCTGGCCGGGGAAGTTGCCGGGCTTGGGGCCCTTGAAGGGGGTGCCGAACATCGTGGGCCGGTCCTCGTCCGTCGTCAGCTTCTGGTCGCGGTCGTAGACCAGCCACTGCATGCCGACCAGGCGCTTGCCGCCCCGCCCGTCGTCCTCGTAGTACAGGGCGGCGGGCTTCTTCGGGTCGACGGAGTTGTCGTAGGCGTGGTTGAAGTGCGGGTAGCCGAGCGCGCCGGCGCCCGCCTTGTCGCGGACGCAGTACTTGTCCGGTACGTAGCCGTCCGCCACGGCGTTCGCGTGCACCTTGTACTTCGCGGTGGCGGCGTAGGCGGCCGCCCGGTCGGCCATGGCCCGGCCGGAGCCGGGGCCGGATCCGTGGCCGGCGGCCGCGGGCGGCGCGGCGACGGCCGCCAGGACGAGCGTGGCGGCGGCGGTGAGGGCGGGGGCGAGACGTCGGGCCATGCGCGGGCTCCTCGGGACGGGCGGGCTGGTGGCACAGCAGCCCTTCCCGCGGCCCGCCGGGCCCGCCCCGCGGCCGCCCCGGACAGGGCCCGGACGGACGACCGCCGATCGGCCGACCCGCGCGCGGGCGCCCGCACCCGGCCCGCCGCACCGCCCGGCCGTGCGGCTCACCCGATCGGGAGCGGCGCCGTTTCGCGGCGCACCGGCCCGGGGAACCGGTGAGTCCGCAGACGGCGAGTGCGACGGAGGGTGCGGAACATGGCGCAGCAGGACACGGCACCGAACGGCGGCGGAGGACTGCACGAGATCGTCTCGGCCGTCTCCAGGGGCGCGCCGGAGTACCGCCAGTGCCCCCACCCGATGTACGCGGCCCTGCGCGAGCAGGCCCCGGTGTGCCGGCTGACGCCGCCGCACGGGGTGGAGACGTACCTGATCACCCGGCACGACGACGCCCGCGACGCGCTGTCGGACCCGCGGTTCAGCAAGAACATGCGCGGCGCCATCGACACCTATCACGCCGTCTACGGCAGCTTCTTCGACGCCCTCGACGACAATGTCCTCTTCTCGGACCCGCCCCGGCACACCCGGCTGCGCCGCATCCTGCGCGGCGCCTTCACCCCGCGGCGGGTGGAGCAGATGCGGCCGAGGATCACCGAGATCGCCGAGGGGCTGCTGCGCGAGTGCCGCACGGCCGGCACCGTCGACCTGATGACGGCCTTCGCCTTTCCGCTGCCCGTCGCCGTGCTGTGCGAGCTGATGGGCATTCCGCCGGAGGACCGCCCGGAGATCCTGGAGCAGTTCGCCGTGGTGACCCGCTCCCGGTTCGACCCCAGCCGGCGGGCGGAGCTCAAGGAGGCCGAGGAACGGCTCCAGCACCGGCTGGAACGGCTCATCGCGGACACCCGCGCAAACCCCTCGGACACCTTCCTGAGCGACCTGATCCGGGCGGAGGAGCCCCTGGAGGACCCCGAACTCGTCGCCTCCCTCTGGGTGCTGTTCTTCGCCGGGCACAAGACCACCGCCTACCAGATCGGCAACTCCGTCCTCAACCTGCTGCTGCGCCCCCGCCAGGCGGCCCTGCTGCGCGAGGACCCGGCGCTGATCCCGCGGGCGGTGGAGGAGATGCTGCGCTTCGAGGGCTCGGTGGAGACCTCGACCTTCCGCTACGCGGCCGAGGAGGCGGAGATCCGGGGCACCGTGATCCCCAAGGGCTCCCTGGTGCAGATCGCGATCTCCTCGGCCAACCGCGACCCGGAGCGCTTCACCGCCCCCGACGAGCTGGACGTCACCCGCGAGGGCGTCCAGTCCGCGCACCTGGGCTTCGGCCACGGCACCCACTACTGCCTGGGCGCCCCGCTGGCGCGGCTCGAACTGGAAATCGCACTCGGCGCGCTGCTGCGGGAGTTCCCCGCCATGGCGCTCGCCGAGGACGAGGAGCCCCGGGGCTCGTGGATGAAGGGGCCGGTGGCCGCCTTCCGCGGGCTCGAACACCTCCGCCTCGTCCTGGAGCCCGTACGCCCCGCCGGCGTGCGCGGCGCGGCGCCGATGGCAGCGGTGCCCGCGGTGACCGCGGTGTCCCCGCCGCCGGCGACCTCCGGTACCTGACCCCAGACCCGATGGGCGGTTGACTGGCATGACGGATTCCGTGAGTACCCCGGTACGGCTCCTGGGCACACCGGCGGAGGGGCTGCGCGTCGCCGCGGTCGGCACGAGCGAGGTCATCCGGGTCTCCCGGGGCCCCGCCGTGCCGGTGGTCCCGGACGCGGCGCGCACCCGGCACGCGAAGATCGACGTACACCACCACTACTGCGCGCCGGAGTGGCGCGAGTGGGCGGTGCACCACGGGCTGGTCGACGCCGAGCGGCTGCCGCCGTGGACCCGGCTCGGCACCGAGGACGCGATCCGCTTCATGGACGGCGCGGGCATCACCACCGCCGTCCTCAAGCCGATGCTCCCGGCCCGCTACCGCTCCTCGGCGCAGCTGCGCGAGGCCATCAACATCACCCTGCGCTCGATGATGGAGACGGCCGCCTCCCACCCGGGCCGCTTCGCCTTCTACGTGCCGCTCTTCCTGGACGACCCGGAGGCGTCCTCCTGGGCGGTGCGCCGCGGCCTCGGCCAGCTGGGCGCGGCCGGGGTCAACGTCACCGCCAACTACGGGGGCGTCTACCTGGGGGATCCCGCCTACGACCGGCTCTTCCACGAGCTGAACG
The DNA here is from genome assembly GCF_040644195.1 of Streptomyces sp. NPDC047014. Taxonomy (NCBI): domain Bacteria; kingdom Bacillati; phylum Actinomycetota; class Actinomycetes; order Kitasatosporales; family Streptomycetaceae; genus Streptomyces; species Streptomyces sp. NPDC047014. The sequence goes on from NZ_JBEYVX010000126.1 coordinate 12,533, forward strand.
AGCACGGCGCCGTCGTGGACACCCACCCGCACAACCTGCCGGACGGCCCGCCCGGCGCGCCGACCGTGCCGGGCATCCCCAACTTCATGTGCGACTTCCTGCTGGACACCACCCGGGCCGCCGTGAACATGATCAGCCGCAGGACGCTGGACCGGTTCCCGGACATCTCCGTCGTGCTCCCGCACGCGGGCGGCTTCCTGCCGTACATCGCCACGCGCCTGGAGGCACTGGGGCGGTTCTGCGAGCCGCGCGTCGAACCGGCCGCCGTCCGCGACCACCTGAGCCGCTTCTACTACGACACCGCCGGGCCGATGGCCCCCGCGGCGACCCTGCTGGAGCACGTACCGGCCGACCATGTGCTCTTCGGCACCGACTGGCCGGCGGCGCCCGCCGACACGGTCACCGAACTGGCCCTGCCCGCGCTGGAGTCGGACCCGGCCTTCACCCCGGAACAGCTCCAGGGGATCTACCACGACAACGCGCTGCGGCTCATCCCGCAGCTGGCGACCGCCTGACACGAGGGGGGGGGGGGGGCCCCCGGCCCCCCCCCCCCCCCCGGGGGGGGCGGGCGGGGCGGGGGGGCTGGGGGGCGGTGGTGTTGCTCTTGGACCTCCGG
>NZ_JBEYVX010000127.1:0-12832 GCF_040644195.1 Streptomyces sp. NPDC047014
ACTCTTAATCAGCGGGTCCGGGGTTCGAGTCCCTGGCGGCGCACAGACGGAAGAAGCCCCTCGCAGCGAAAGCTGCGAGGGGCTTCTTCGTTTCCCGGAGAGAGCCGGCTAGGCCACCGTGCCGGCGGGGCGGGCTCCGACACCCGTCAGATAGGCGGAGACCACCACGTTCGCCGTGTACTGCTTCGCCACCTTGTCGTAGGTCCCGCCGCAGGTCACGAGCCTCAGCTCGGCCCGGCCCCGGACCCGCGGGCCGTACGCCTTGTGCGCGTCGAAGTCCGCCCGCTCGTAGACCCGTACGTCCTCGATGGTGAACTCGGCCACCGAGCCGTCGGCCCGGACCACGCGGACCTTCTCACCCTGCCGCGCCGAGCTGAGCCCGTAGAAGACGGCCGGCTTGGAGCGGGTGTCCACATGCCCCACCATCAGCGCCGTGCCCGCCGCCCCGGGCTGGGTGCCCTGGCCCCACCAGCCGACCGTGCCCGGGCTCTCGTACGGCGGGGGCTCGATCGCGCCGTCCTTGTCCAGGCCCCGCGGCACCACCGGGGCCTGGATGCCTATGGAGGGCACGTCCACCCGCTGCGGCGGCGAGGCGGCGAGCGGGGCGTGCGCGGCCGGCATGCCCGGGAGCGCGGCCCCCGCCTGCCCCGTGGCCGGGGCCGGGGGCACGGTGAGCTCGCGGCCCCACAGCCACAGGCCGAGCACCAGCACCGACCAGGCCGCGAAGGTCACCATCCGGCCGCCGGGGCCCGTCGTGGCCTCCTCCGGCCGCCGCCCGCCCACGCGCCGCCCGCCTCACTCGCCGCTGCTGCTGCGACGGCGGCGCAGGGCCAGCGCACGGCCCGCGACGGCCAGCGTGGCCACCGCGGCGAGGGCCGCGCCGATCACCGTGTGCGGGGTGCCCGGCCCGTCGCTCTCATGGCTCTTCTTCGCCGGGGCGGCCGCCGGGGCCAGCGCCGGCGCGGGCGCCTCGGGCAGCTTCGCGGCCATGCCGCCGCCGCCCGCGTGGACCGGCCAGACGGGCGAGGCGTGGTGGGAGGGGCGGTGGTGCGCGGTGATCTCGATGGAGCCGGTGAACTTCTCGTCGCCGTCGCAGTACACCCGGACCGCGTGCCAGCCGGACGAGGCGTGCGAGCTGATCAGCGCCTCGCCGTAGAGCGGGCTGCGGCGGCCGCCGTCGCGCCCGTACAGGTCGGCGTCGGTCACGAAGACGGCGGACTTGGCCACGCCCCGGTTGTTGTCGCACCCCTGGACGCGCAGCTTGACCTGCGCTCCGGGGCGGGCCGGGGTCGGGTCGACGGCGATGCCGCCGCGGTCTCCTCGGTCACCGCGGTCCTCCTCGCCCGCGAGGGCGGTGGGGGCGGACACCACGGAGAACGCCGCCAGGGTGACGGCCACCGCGGAGACGCGGACAGCGATCGGAACACTGCGCATGGTGGAACCTCCTCGTCAAGGAGATTCACGCGCGGCGCGCCGCTCCGCATCCGGAGCGGCGCCGTACGGGTCAACCGGACGCGCCGGCGGGCGCGTCGGCGAGCCCGTCGGCGGGCGCGTCAGACCAGGTCGACCAGGTCGGCGATCGAGGCGACCGTCTCGGTCGGCCGGTAGGGGAACTTCTCGGTGTCCTGGACCGTGGTCAGCCCGGTCAGGACGAGGAAGGTCCGCATGCCCGCCTCCAGTCCGGCCAGCACGTCGGTGTCCATCCGGTCACCGATCATCGCGCTCGTCTCGGAGTGGGCGCCGATGGCGTTGAGACCCGTACGCATCATCAGCGGGTTCGGCTTGCCCGCGAAGTACGGCCGCTTGCCGGTGGCCTTGGTGATCAGCGCGGCGACGGCGCCGGTGGCGGGGAGCGGGCCTTCGGTGGAGGGGCCGGTCTCGTCGGGGTTGGTGCAGATGAAGCGCGCGCCCGCGTTGATCAGCCGGACGGCCTTGGTCATCGCCTCGAAGCTGTACGTCCGGGTCTCGCCCAGGACCACGTAGTCCGGCTCGTGGTCGGTCAGGACGTAGCCGATGTCGTGCAGGGCGGTGGTCAGGCCCGCCTCCCCGATCACGTACGCCGTGCCGCCCGGGCGCTGGTCGTCGAGGAACTTGGCGGTGGCGAGGGCGGAGGTCCAGATGTTCTCGACGGGCACGTCCAGGCCCATGCGGGACAGCCGGGCCTGGAGGTCGCGCGGGGTGTAGATGGAGTTGTTGGTCAGCACCAGGAAGGGCTTGCCGGACTCGCGCAGCCGCTTGATGAAGGCATCGGCGCCGGGGATCGGGGTGCCCTCGTGGATGAGGACCCCGTCCATGTCGGTGAGCCAGGATTCGATCGGCTTGCGCTCTGCCACTGGACTGTTCTCCGCTCTCGGTGACCTGCGACATCTGGTCTGTACCACCCTATCGGGGCCGGACCGCGGACGCCGTTGACGTCCGCGGTCCGGACTCCCGGGGGCGGGGATCAGCCCAGTCGCACGTCGTCGACGGTCCAGAACCAGTTGTTGTCGCCGGTGTAGCGGAAGCTGACGCGGACGTCGGTGGCCCCGGCCGGGATCCGGAGCGGGAGGGATTCGGCCTTGGCGAGGGCGTCGGCGGTGTAGGACTTGACCACCGTGGGGGCGGCGCCATTGTAGGAGACCAGGACCTGTGCGGTCTGGCCGGCCTCGTGCCGGTAGTGCGTACGGAAGTTCAGGGTGTGGGAAGTCCCGCCGGACACCGTCCACTTGGGGGTGAGGAGGGTGGAGTCGAAGCTGCCCGTGTGGGCCTTGTCGTCCCATTCGTCGGAGTCGGCCACGGCGAAGACGTCACGGGAGCGGACGCCCAGCTCGCGCCACTGGTCGCGCTGCGACTGGGTCCAGAACTCGTCGGTGGCGAAGGTCCAGCCGGCCCATTCGGTGACACCGCCCGTGCCCATGCGGGAGTTGTCGACGGACCAGCCGGCGGGCGGGGTGTGCGTGAAGCCCTTCACGCCCGCCGGGATGCCGGTCTCGTCCACGCGCGCCTGGAGGCCGGGCCGCAGGGTGTCGAAGGGGTCGCTGTCCGGGCTGCCCAGCGGGACGCCGTCGAGACCGGGGGCGGCGACGCCGACCTGGGCGAGCGCGGTGGCGGCGACGTCGACCAGCTTGACGTCCTCGCGCACCGAACCGGCGGGGATCCCGGCGCCCTTGGCGAGGACGAAGGTGCCGCGCTCCTGGATGCTGGAGCCGCCGTGGCCGCCGGAGTCGGTGTGGCCGTGGTCGGTGGTGACCAGGATCTTCCAGTTCTCCTGGGCGTAGGTCGGGCGGGTCTGGACGGCGGTGAGGAGCTGGCCGACCAGCTTGTCCACGCGGGCGACGGCGTCCAGGTACTGCTGGCTGGCGGCGCCGTGGGAGTGGCCCGCGACGTCGATCTCGCCGAGGTAGACGAAGGCGGCGTCCGGGTTCTGGCCGCGCAGCTCGGCGGCAGCGGCGGCGGCGATCTTCGGGTCCTCGGTGCCGTAGCCGTCGCGGTCGCCCTTGAGGGAGAGGCGCTTGTCGACCTTGGCGGAGAAGATCGGGCCGTTCTGGTCGGTGGAGGTGATGGGCTCCCAGTCGGCCGCCGCGTAGGTGTTGAGGGAGGGCTTGGCGTTCTCGATGCGGGTGAGGAAGTCGGGGTGGGCGGTGTAGTTCTTGCCGACGAAGGAGTTGTCCTTCACCCCGTGCTTGTCGGGCCAGGCGCCGGTGGCGATCGTGGACCAGCCGGGGCCGGAGGAGGTGGCGGCCATGGGGCTGGAGTAGAGGGTGCTGCGGGCGGTCAGGCCCTGGGCCATGAGGCCCTTGAGGAAGGGTGCGTCGGCGGCCTTGACGCGGTCCAGGACGGCGCCGTCGATGCCGATGACGAGGACCTTGTCGGTGCTCGCGGCGGCGCGGGGGGCCTTGGCGGCGGGGGCGGCGTGGGCGGTGCCGGTGGTGTGCGCGCCGAGAGCGGTGGCGAGCAGGACGGTGGCGGTGGCGGCCACGGTGAGGGTGCGTCCGGGCGGGACGGCAGTGGGCACGAGCTCCTCCGGGAGTCATCGCGGGAAGGTGCGGGGGACGGGGATGCCCGGCGGGACCGGGTGCGGTGGCGGTGCGGTATCGGGTGCGGTGCCGACTTCGGTCCAGACCCGTTATCCGGGCGTCCAGCATCACCTTCGGGGTCGCGGGTGACCAGGAAGCAACACGTCAGCTTCCGGTTGCCGACTTCCACGCGTCGACGTAGGCGGTGAGGTTCGTGCTGATGTCGGCCCAGTCCGGCTCGAAGACCTCGACTCCCGTCATGAGGCGGGTGAGTTCGACGGCGTTGGCGTCGGTCGGCCTGACGTCGGTGCGGGCCGGGAAGCCGCCGCCCACCTCGCTGACCAGCTTCTGCGACTCCTCGCTCAGCAGGTGGTCGAGGAGCTTGCGGCCGTTCTCGGTGTGCGGGGCCTTGTCGACCAGGCCCGCCGCGTAGGGCAGGGCGAAGGTGGTCGGGCCGCCGCCTTCCTTCGCCGGGAACCAGATGCCCAGGTTCGGCATGGACTTGGACTGCGCGAAGTTCATCTGGACGTCACCGTTGGCCACGAGCAGTTCGCCCTTGTCGGTCTTGGGGGCGAGCTTGCTGGTGGAGGAGGACGGGCCGACGTTGTTGGCCTGGAGCTTCTTCAGATACTCCATCGCCGGCTCCTTGCCGCCGAAGTCGTGCATCGCCTTGATGAGGACGGCGGTTCCGTCCCCGGCGATCCCGGGGGTGGAGTACTGGAGCCGGCCCTTGTACCGGGCGTCGAGCAGCTCCTCCCAGGTGCGGGGGGCCTCGGGGAGTTCCTTCTTGTTGTGGACGAAGCCGAAGTAGTTGTTCACCACCGAGGTCCACTTGCCGTCGGTGGACTTGTCCGCGCCGTTGACCCGGTCCGCGCCCTGGGGCACGTACGACTGGAGCAGGCCCTTGCCGTCGGCCTGCTGGATGAAGGGCGGGAGGGTGATCAGGACGTCTGCCTGGGTGTTGGTCCGCTCGCGGACGGCGCGCTGCACCATCTCGCCGGAGCCGCCCTCCACGTACTTGACCTCGATGCCGGTCTTCCTGGTGAAGTCGGCGAAGACGCGGTCGTACCAGCCGTCGCCCTTCTCGCTCTTGAGGCCGTCGGCGCTGTAGACGGTGACGACCTTCTCGGTGGCGGAGGAGTCGGCGCCTGCGGAGGCGGGCCCGCCGCAGGCGGTGAGGGCCGTGGTGAGGAGGAGGCCGCAGGTGGCGGTGGTGGCGGCGCGGAGGAGTCTGGTGCCGGGCATGGGAGTTCCTTCGGGGTGACGGGCGTACGGGAGGGACTGGCGCGTGCGGGGTCAGCGGTAGGAGGCCCTGGTACGGACGCGGGAGACGGCCAGGAGGACCAGGAGGGTGGTGGCCATCAGCACCACGGCGACGGCGGAACCGGCGAAGAGGGCGCCGCGGTCGGTGGCGGTGAACACGCGGACGGGCAGGGGCATCCAGTCCGGCGGGTAGAGCATCATCGTGGCGCTCAGCTCCCCCATGGACAGGGCGAAGCAGAGGCCGGCGGCGGCCGAGAGGGAGGGCAGGAGGAGCGGGAGCCGGACCCGCCACAGCACGTACGCGGGGCGGGCGCCGAGGGAGGCCGCGGCCTGCTCGTAGGCGGGGTCGAGGCGGGCGATGGCGGCGGAGACGGACTGGTGGGCGAAGGCCGTGACGAGCACGGTGTGCGCGAGGACGACGATCGTGCCGGTGCCGTTGAGCAGGACGGGCGGGCGGCTGAACGCGACGAGCACGGCGAGGCCGACGACCACGGAGGGCACGGCGACGGGCAGCATGAACAGCGCGTCCACCAGTGCCTTGCCGCGTCTGCGCAGCCCGGCGGCGGCCAGGGCGGCCCAGGTGCCGGCGGTGAGGGCGAGGAGGCTGGCGGTGAGGGCGGTGACCAGGCTGGTGGTGAGCGCCTGGAGGGAGTCCCCGCGGACGGCGGCGGCGTAGTTCTCGGTGGTCGGGCCGGAGGGGAGGGCTCCGGACCAGTGGGTGGAGAAGGACGCGGTGAGGACGACGAGCAGGGGCAGGGCGAAGAGGGGGAGGAAGAGGACGGCGAAGAGGGCCCAGGCGGCCCAGCGGCCGGTCCGGCTATGCACCAGCACGCTTGCTCACCACCCGGTAGAGGCCGAACAGGCCGACGGAGATCGCGATGTTGACGACGGCGACCACGCAGGCGGCGGCGTAGTCCGATTCGAGGATGGCTTTGCCGTAGACGAGCATCGGCAGGGTGGTCACGCCCTTGGCGCCGGTGAAGAGGACGATGCCGAACTCGTTGAGGCACATGACGAGGACGAGGCTGCCGCCCGCGGCGAGGGCGGGCAGGGCCTCGGGCAGGATCACCTGCCGCACGATCCGCGCGGGGCGGGCGCCGAGACCGGCGGCGACCTCCAGCTGGGCGGTGTCGAGCTGGGAGAAGGCGGCGAGGAGGGGGCGTACGACGAAGGGGGTGAAGTACGTGATCTCCGCGAGCAGGACGCCCCAGGGGGTGGCGAGGAACCGGAAGGGGCCTTCGGCGGCGCCGGTGAACTCGGTGGCGAGGCCGTTGGCCAGGCCGACGGTGCCGTAGATGAAGAGGAGGGCGAGGGTGATGAGGAAGGAGGGGAAGGAGAGGAAGACGTCGATGAACCGGGAGACGGCGCGGGCGCCGGGGAAGGGCACGAAGGCGATGATCACGGCGAGCGTGAACCCGAGCACGAGGCACCCGAGGGTGGCCCCGAGCGCGAGCCACACGGTGGTCCCGAGCGCGTCCCGGAACGCCCCGGACCCGAACACGGCGGAGTAGGCCCCGAGGGCCCCGCCCCCACCGTCGGGCACGAAGGACTGCCGCACGACGAGCGCGAGCGGATAGAGAAACACAAGGCCGAGCGCAAGCACGGGCGGCCCCACCCACCACCCCGCGCGGGAGCGGGGGTGCGCGGGGGGCGGGGCGGCGCCGGGCCCCCTGCCGCCTGCGCGGCCGACAGCCGCAGGGGTACCGGGCCCGGCGGGCGGGAGGTCCGGGTGACCGGATTCGGCCGGCCGGGCCGGGCCGGTCTGGCCTGCGGCCAGGGGCATGGCGCGGCCCAGGTGGGCCTGAACCGCCGGGGCGGCCGGGCTGGTCTGGCCAGGGGCCAGGGGCGAAGTGGGAACCGGGGCTGCCGGGTTGGCCGGGCCGGTCTGGCCAGGGGCGAGGGGCGAAGTGGGGCCCGGGTGAGCCGGAACCGCCGGGGCGGTCGGGGTGGTCTGGCCAGGGGCCAGGGGCGAAGTGGGGGCCGGGGCTGCCGGGGTGGTCTGGCCAGGGGCCCGGGGCGGGGAGGCGTTGGGGGGCTGCGGGGCTCTCCGCGAGGAGTTACGCATGGGCCGGGGCCCGTTCCAGGAGGACCGCGTCGGTGGGGGCGAAGTGGAGGGTTACGCGGGTGCCCAGGGGTGGAGGGGTGCGGAGTTCGGGGAGGTCGGCCTTGAGGCGGTGGCCCGATACGTCCACGTAGAGGCGGTGGGTCGAGCCGCGCCACTGGATCTCCGTGACGGTGCCGTCCAGGGCGTTGGGGCCCGGGCCGAGGGCCAGGAGGTGCGGGCGTACGCACAGGGTGGCGGGCGCGCCCGGCGCCGTACGCCCGCGGTCGAGGGCCAGGGCGCGGCCCGCGAAGACCGCCCCGTCCTCCGCCGCCGTCACCGGCAGCAGGTTCGCGTTGCCGACGAAGGACGCGGTGAACTCCGTACGCGGCGCCCGGTAAAGCTCCCGCGGTGTCCCGCAGTCCTGGAGCCGGGCGCGGTCCATGACGGCGATCCGGTCGGCCAGGGTCAGCGCCTCCACCTGGTCGTGGGTGACGTACAGGATCGATACGTCGGGGAGTTCGCGGTGCAGGCGGGCCAGTTCGGCCAGCATCCCGGAGCGCAGCTGCGCGTCCAGCGCGGACAGCGGCTCGTCCAGGAGCAGGACACCCGGCCGGATGGCGAGCGCGCGGGCGATGGCCACGCGCTGCTGCTGGCCGCCGGAGAGTTCGCGGGGGTAGCGGCGGGCGTAGGAGGCCATGCCCGTCAGCTCCAGCGCCTCCGTCACCCGTCCGGGGATCTCCGCCTTCGGGGTGCGGCGGGCCCGGAGGCCGAAGGCGACATTGTCCGCGACCCGCATGTGCGGGAACAGCGCGTACTGCTGTACGACCATGCCGATGCCGCGCCGGTGCGGCGGGAGCGCGGTGACGTCCCGGCCCCCGATGAGCACCCGGCCCGCGACGGGCCGTACGAATCCGGCCACCGCCCGCAGCGCCGTCGTCTTGCCGGAACCGGAGGGTCCGAGCAGCGCCATCACCTCGCCGGGCTCCACGGTGAGGTCGAGCCCGTCCAGGACAGTGGTGCCGTCGTAGGCGACGCTGACCCCGTCGAAGCGGATCCCGCTCACGGCGACTCCCGCAGCAGGGCGGGCAGTTCGGCGACCGAGCCGAGGACATGGGTCGCGCCGTGCTCGGTGAGCGCCGCACGGCCGTGCGCCCCGGTGAGGACGCCGGCCACGATCCCGGCCCCGGCGCGCCGCCCGCTGAGCATGTCGTAGGCGGTGTCGCCCGCGACGACCACTTCCCGTACGTCGGCCACGGCGCCGGTGCGCAGGAACGCGGTCAGCACCATGTCCGGGTAGGGCCGGCCCCGGCCGCCCGCGTCGGCGGGGCAGAGGGTGAGGTCGGCCAGGTCCCGCCAGCCGAGGGCACCGAGGATGGCGTCCTGGGTGACGCGGGCGAAACCGGTGGTCAGGACCACGGTCCGGCCGTCGGCGCGCAGCTCCTCGATCGCGGCACGGGCACCGGGGACGGGGGTGACGAGGCCGCCGTCGACGAGTTCGCCGTACGCCTCCTCGAAGGCGGCGTTGGCGCGCCGGGCGCGTTCCTCCGTACCGAAGAGGTGGCGGAAGACGGAGATCTTCGACTCGCCCATGGTGTCGAGGACGTAGCGCAGCTTCTCGGCGTGGTCGGGGGTGCCGGCCTCGACGCCGAGGTGGGCGGCGGCGCGCTCGAAGGCACGCTCGACGAGGCCGCCGTCGGAGACGGTGGTGCCGGCCATGTCGAGGACGACGAGCTTGTGCCGGATCGTTTCCGCGGCGGTCGGGCCGGGGGTGTCGGGGGTCGTCTCGGGGCTCATCGCATGGGTGTCGGGGGTCATCGGATGGGTGTCAGGGGTCATCTCGGTTCTCACCAGCCCAGTTCGTTCGCGGTGGTCTCGGCTATGGCGGGCGAGCAGGTCATCCCGCGCCCGCCCGGCCCGGTCACCAGCCAGACGCCCTCGGCGACCTGCTGGCGGTGGACGACGCGGGCGGTGTCGGTGCACTGCGCGTACACGCCCGCCCAGCGGTGCCGGATCTTCGGCAGGGGGCGGCCCAGGAAGGACTCGACCACCCCGGTGAGGTGCTCGTAGGGGTCTTCGAGGGTGTCGAAGGCGAAGGGGTGCTCGTACTCGTGGGTGTCGCCGATGGTCAGCCCGCCGTCCAGGCGCTGGACCATCAGCAGCTGCATCTTGTGCGCGGCGGCGACGGGCGCCTGCGGCTGGGCGGCGGCCAGTTCGTCGAGCGCGGCGGAGCGGTAGGCGGGGTAGTAGCGGAAGCTGTCGGCGTCCGCGACGGAGGTGGTCAGCGGCTCGCCCAGCGGGGCGGTCTGCATCATCTGGAGCCGGACGCGGCGCACGGGCAGGTCGGGGACCAGCTCGCGGACCAGTCCGGACAGCCAGGCTCCGGTGGCGAGGACGACGGCGTCGCCACGGTGGGTGTCGCCGTGGTCGTCGCGGACGGCGCCCGGCCCGGTGACCTCGCGGATCTCCCGGCCGGGGAGGAAGGTGTACCGGCCGGTGGCCCGTAGCGCCTCGCGCAGGTGCAGCTGGGCGGTGCGCGGTTCGACGGCCGCGTCCCGCTCGCACCACAGCGCGGCCTCGAAGGCGCCGCGCAGGGCCGGGTTGATCGCGCGTGCCCGCTCGGCGCCGACCAGCTCGTAGCCGCGGGCGGCGGCGTCGGGGCGGGCGGCGGCGGCTTCGGCGACGGCGTACTCGTGGGGGGTGCGGAGCGGGGTGAGGGACCCGATGGCCCGGAAGCCGAGGCCGGGGACCCGCGAGCCGATGCGCTCCCACAGCTCGCGGGCCCGCAGGGCGGTGTCGAGCTCCTCACCCCCGGCCCGCCCGCTGACCCAGATCTGGCCGAAATTGCGCAGTGACGCGCCTCTGGCCTCGGCCTCGCGCTCGATCTGGACGACCTCGTGGCCGCGTTCGACTGCTTGCCAGGCGTGCATGGTGCCGACCACGCCGCCTCCGACGACTATGACTCTCACGCCGAACACGGTGGGTGGGGGGCGTGACCCGCGGGGGGCCGCCCGGCGACAGGCCGGTGAACAGGCACCGACGGTTGGACCAGACCCGTTATCATCCTGTGATGGTACGGGGTGGTGGCTGCGGCCTCAAATCTGGACGGAATGCCCCTAATCGGCGGGGGTGGCGGCGGTTACCCGGTAGGGGTGGTGGCGGTCAATCAGCAGGGGTGGTGGCGGTCAGCCGGGTGGTGAAGCTGAACCGGTCGCCGCGGTAGAGGGAGCGCACCCGCTCCAGGGGGCGGCCGTCCTGGTCCCGCGAGAAGCGGTGGATGAGCAGCATGGGGAGGGCCGGCGGGGTGCCGATGAGCAGGGCCTCGCGGGGGGTCGCGAGGACGGTTTCCAGCCGTTCGTCGGCCTCGCCGAAGGAGATGCCGAGGCGTTCGCGCAGGTAGCCGTAGAAGGAGGAGTCCGGCGGGAAATCGCTGTCGAGGTGCGGGGCGCGGGCCACGCGGACGTAGGTGCTCTCCAGTCCGACGCGCTCGTCGTCCGCGAGCAGGACGCGCTCCATGTGCCAGACGGGTTCGCCGGGTTCGGCGCCGATGCCGGGGGCGAGGTCGGGCGGGCAGGGGAACCGCTCCAGCCCGATGAGCTGCCGGCCGGGGCGGCGGCCCTGGCGGCGTACGCCCTCGGTGTAGCTGGCGAGGGAGAGCGGCTGCTCCAGCTTCGGCCCCGCGACGACGGTGCCGCGCCCGGCCCGCCGCAGCCGCCCTTCGAGCAGCAGCTCGCGCAACGCCTGCCGCACGGTCTCCCGCGACACCTCGTACCGCTCGGCAAGATCCCGCTCGGTGGGCAGCACCCCGCCTTCCCCGAGCTCACCGAGCATCCCGGCGATGCGGGCCTTGACGGCGTAGTACTTGGGAATCCGCCCGTGCTCAGGAATCCCGGACCGGACAGGGGCCCCGGGGATGTGGGGCGGGGCGGGGGTGTGGGCGGGGTGGGGGCGCGGGGTGTGTTCTTGCACGGGGGGACTCTATGCGGGGGCGGCCGGTCGGCCGGGCGCGGGGAGTGGGGCGGGCGGGGCCGGGCGGCGCGGGGGGCTTGCGGCGGAGCCCTGGAGTGCGGGGGTGCCCGTACGGGGCGGAGGCCGGGTGCTGATGGGCAGCGCGCGACGCAGGGAACACGGGGGGCGGGCCCGGGCGTGGGCAGAGTGGCGCGCGGGGCGGCGGGGCCCCTGAGGGGGATCCCTGCGGCGCAGTCCCGGAACGCGGGGCTCCCGTACGAGGCGGACGGCGCGGGACGATCGTCGCTCAGTGGGGGCGGACCCCGGGCGTGGTTTGGCGGCGCGGAGAGGCCATGCGGGCTCGCTCGTACGCGGGCCAGCGGGGCGGGGTGGTGCTGGCGCGGGCGCCCCGCATGGGACGGTCCGCAGGCGGCGGGCGTGGGTGGGGCAACGCCCTGCGCGAGCGGCGGCTCGTACGGGGATCGGCGCGGGGCGGGCGGCGCCCGACGCGAGACTCCGTACGTGGATCAGCGGTGTGGGGGCGGCGCCGCGTGCGAGACCGCTCGTACGGCATGGGCCTGGGCCGGGTCCCCCGGGCGCGAGTCCGCTCGTACGGGAATCAGCGGAGGGGGGCTAGTACGCGCACGGGGAAGCGGGAGTGCGGGTGCGGGGTGGCGACGCCGGGCGCGGGGAGTCCCGTACGGGAGGTGAGGCGGCGGTGGGGGTTCCGTACGGCGGTCGGCGGGTTGTGGGGCGGGGCTTGTACGGGAGCGCGGGGGCGGAGCGCGGGGCTCCCGGGCGGGGTCAGCGAGTCGGGGGGCGGCGGAGGCGGCGGGAGGTGAGGAGGAGGGCTGCGCCTGTGGTGAGGGTGGCGGCGGTGGCGGTGTAGGTCCAGGCGCGGGGGCCCGTGTGGGCGAGGGAGCCGGCGTAGGTGGTGTCCTCGTCGGCGGCTACGGAGAAGCGGTAGCCGCCCGCCTCGCCGATCCAGTCGCCGTCGTCGCCCTTGCGCTGAACGAGAGCGGCGTCGGCGACGACCTCGCCGGTGGGGGCGTCGGGGGCGAAGGCGAGGGCGACCTTGACGGTCAGGGAGCCGCCGGGGCCGACGGTGTAGCCGGGGAAGGCGTCGCCGCCGTCGAAGACGGCGATGATCTCGTCGCGGTCGCTGCGTTCGAGGCTGGCGGGGAAGGTGCCGCCGGGCGCGTCGAAGTCCATCCGCAGGTGGGCGGGGCGCAGGGCGCGGGCCTTGTCGGTGAAGACGACGACGGGGTGGATGGCGGTGCAGCGGGAGGCGGTGGTGTTGGTGAGGTCCAGGTACCAGGTCTGGGGTTCGCCACCGGTGCGGTAGACGGCGGGGCCGCCGCGGATGCGGGCGCCGATGGGGAAGGCGGTGCCTTTCCCCTCCCCGCAGCTGGCCTGCGCGCGGGACGGCAGCGCGGGGGCGGGGCGGGCGCCACTGCCGTTGCCGACGTCGGCGGTGGCGGTGGGGGTGCCGGCGGAGGCGGCGCCGGCCATGGGCGCGCCAAGGGCGGGGGCACCGGCAGATCGGACGAGCGACGGGTAGGGAAAGAGTGTCAGTAAGCCTGTG
>NZ_JBEYVX010000128.1:0-12511 GCF_040644195.1 Streptomyces sp. NPDC047014
CATCCACACCCACAACCCGCCAAACGATATATGGGGTTTGGTGACTGTATTTCAGAGGGGGGATCTTCCGATCGGGCCCGCGGGCCGGTGCGGGCCGGCGGGCGGGGGAGACGGGGGCTACGCGGGGCGGGCCGCGGTCGGCTTCGCCACCGACAGGGGCTCCGCGATGTCCTCCAGCGAGCGGCGTTCGGCCTTGACCGCCAGGAACGCCGCGACGATGCCGGCCGCGCACATCAGCCCGGCCCCGATCTGGAAGGCGAGCACCGTGTCGGAGACCACGCCCGACTCCGTGAGGTCGGCGAAGATCAGCGGGCCGCTGATACCGCCGGCCGCGGTGCCGAGCGCGTAGAAGAAGGCGATGGCCATGGCCCGGGTCTCCATGGGGAAGATCTCGGAGACGGTCAGGTAGGCGCTGGAGGCGCCCGCCGAGGCGAAGAACAGCACCACGCACCAGCAGGCGGTCATCGTGTTGGCCGTGAGCGAGCCCCGGTCGAAGAGCCAGGCCGTGACGAAGAGGAGCACACCCGAGAGCAGATAGGTGGAGGAGATCATGATCCGGCGCCCGACCGTGTCGAACAGCTTGCCGAGCAGCAGCGGGCCGAGGAAGTTGCCCGCCGCGATGACGGCGAAGTAGTAGCCGGTGTGCCCGGTCGGCACGTCGAAGAAGGTGATGAGGATGGTGCCGAAACCGAAGGTGATCGCGTTGTACAGGAACGCCTGGCCGATGAAGAGGGACAGGCCGAGGACGGCACGGCGCGGGTAGCGGCCGAAGACGGTCTTCGCGATCAGCCCGAAGCCGACGCTCTTGCGCTGCTGGATGGTGATCTCACCGGCGGGCTCCGGCAGGCGCTCGCCCTTCTCCTGCTCGATCTCCCGCTCCACGGAGGAGACCAGTTCCTCCGCGTCGTCCGCCTTGCCGTGGATGAACTGCCAGCGTGGACTCTCCGGGACATGCCTTCGCACCAGCAGGATGACCAGGCCGAGGACCACGCCGAGGGCGAAGCTGAGCCGCCAGCCGAGGTTCGCGGGGAAGATGTCGGTGTCGAGCATGACCACGGACAGCAGGGCGCCGCCGATCGCGCCCAGCCAGTAGCTGCCGTTGATGATGAGGTCGACGCGGCCCCGGTAGAGCGACGGGATCAGCTCGTCGATGGCCGAGTTGATCGCCGCGTACTCGCCGCCGATGCCGAAGCCGGTGAGGAAGCGGAAGAGGAAGAACCACCAGGACTCGAAGGACAGCGCGGTCATGGCCGTCGCGCCCAGATAGACCACCAGGGTCACCATGAAGAGCTTCTTGCGGCCGTAGCGGTCCGTCAGCCAGCCGAAGAACAGGGCCCCGGAGCAGGCCCCCGCCACATAGAGCGCGGCGGCGATACCGGTGACCTGGGCGGCGGTGATGTCGAGACCGCTGCCCTCCTCCGCGAGGCGGCCGGCCACATTGCCGACGATGGTGACCTCCAGCCCGTCCAGGATCCAGACGGTGCCGAGGCCGATTACGATCATCCAGTGCCAGCGCGACCAGGGCAGCCGGTCGAGACGGGCCGGAACGGCCGTGGTGATGGTGCCCGTGGTGGCCGGTACGGGGTCCGGCGGCGCGTCCGATGTCATCGTTGCCTGCTTTCTCTCCTGGTCGTCCCTGCCCCGCCGGGTGCCCCCGGAGCCGTCGGACATGCCATGACGCGGTCGGCCCGGCGCGGGACAAGTCCCAGCTTGCGCGCAGTTTTCGGACACGCCCGCCGCGACACACCTCGCCGCCGCCCCGCCACCCGGGCCCCTGACCGTGCCCTGCGGCGTTTGGGCGGGAGGTACGGGGCGGGAGGTCCCGCCGGGCGGCAGCGGCTCCCGGCCGCCCCGAACGGACCGTTCGGAAACGTCCGATTATCGATCCCTGAAACGGGAACACGGCCCGCCGCGCCGTCAGTTCACAGAAGTGAACCGGGGGCGGGCTCGCACGACTCGTTCTCGACCGCCAGACCATCACGAGGAGAACCCGTGCGCATACTCTTCACCGGCCCGCCCTCGGCCGGTCACCTCTTCCCCATGATCCCCACCGCCCAGGCCCTGCGCGCCGCCGGCCACGAGGTGCTGTTCGCGAGCGCGCAGCCGCTGGCCGCGCTGCGCCAGGCCGGCTTCCCCGTCGTCGAGATCGGGGACGGCCGGACCATGCGGGAGATGTTCGACGCGTCCCTCGGGGACGAGGTCCGCTATGTCTCGCCCGGCATGACCACGGACCAGATCCTCGGCCGGGCCGCCCGCGGCTTCGCCTACGCCTCCCTGCCCGCCGTGCCGGGCCTGCTGGACGTGGCCGAGAGCTGGGGCGCCGACCTGCTCGTCTACGACTCCTTCCAGGCCGCCGCCCCGCTGGTCGCGGCCAAGCGGAAGATCCCCTCGGTCATCCAGAACTTCGGGCCCACGCCCGGCCTCGGCATGGTCGCCCGGATCGCCGGCCACTTCACCGAGGCGTACGAGAAGTACGGAGTCGAGGGCCCGGCCGAGGCCACCCCACTGAACGTCGTCCCCGCGTCCCTCGGCGGCGACCCGGAGGGCCTGCGCATGCGCTACGTCCCGTACAACGGCGGCGGGATCGTCCCCGCCCAGCTGCTGCGCCGCGGCTCCCGCCCGCGGATCGCCGTCACGCTGGGCACCGTACTCACCGAGATGGACGGCGTCCGCGCCATCACCCGCCTGACCGAGGCCGCCGCCTCCGTGGACGCCGAGTTCCTGCTCGCCGTCGGTGACGCCGACCTGGCCCCGCTGGGCACCCTCCCGAACAATGTCCGCCCGCTGCCGTGGGTCCCGCTCGCGGAGCTGCTGACCGCCTCCGACGCGCTGGTCCACCACGGCGGATCCGGCACCCTGCTCACCGCCCTCCAGGCCGGTCTGCCCCAGCTGCTCCTGCCGCAGGGCGCCGACCACTTCACCAACGCCGACGCCCTCACCGCGACCGGTGCCGCCCTGAGCTCCGCCTCCGACGACGTGGACTCCGCGCTCCTCGACCGGCTCATCACCGACCCCGCCCTGCGGGAGGCCGCCGTGAGCCTGCGCGCGGAGAACGCGGCGCTGCCGAGCCCGGCGGAGACGGTCCCCGCCCTGGAAGCCCTGGCCGCCGCCAAGCGCTGACCCGGAGCACCCGCACCACCCCCGGCCTCGCGCCAGGGGTGGTGCGGTGGACGCGTGAAGCGGCCCCGGCGATCGGCTCTAAACCGCCGCCGGGTTATGCCCAAAAGGTGACTTTCTGTCATCCGAACCGGTCGGATACCAATGGTCCGGCGCCTGACACGTCCCGCCGACCGTCGGCGGCGATCCCAGCGCGCCCAGGAGGGACCGACCGTGATCCGCATCCGCCACGCCGCCGCTCTGGCCACCATGGCCGTCACCGCACTCGCGATCACCGCGAGCCCCGCCTCGGCCGCCCCCGGCGACACCCTCACCAGCTGCCACAGCTCGCTCACCCCCGGCGGCTGGGTGGACGTCCAGTGGTGGAACAGCGGCGGCTGCGGCTCCGGCTTCACGCCCAACACCAAGAAGATCATGAACCTCCAGGGCTATCCCGTCGGCACCCAGGTCAACGCCTGTGCCTCCACCTGGCCGCCCGCAGGCTGGACCATCACCAGCACCTACTACTCCAGCGGCTGTCGCTATTCGGCCGTCCCCAGCCTCGACCCCAACACCTGGACCCTCAAGCGCACTTCCTGACCCGAGGCGCTCGCCGCCGGCCGCCGGTCGCCGTCCCGCCCCTGCCGTCCTGCCCTCCTGCTCAGGTCGCAGGGGCGGCGGCCGGAAATCATCATCAGGGCGCACGGGCGCGACCGGGAGCGCGACCATGATGTCCGTCATGGCACACGACATCGGGACCCTCGCCCAGCAGACCGCGGACCGGCTGGCGGCACAGCACGTCGGCGCGGTGGTGGCGGTCGTCGTCCACGACGCCGTGGAGATCCGCGGCGCCGGAAGCACCCGCACCGACGGCGGCGCGACCCCCGGCCCCGACACCCTCTTCGAGATCGGCTCGGTGACCAAGACCTTCACCGCGCTCGCCCTGGCGCGCCTGGCCGGGGCGGGCGCGGTGCGGCTGGACGAGCCGCTGGCCGACCTGCTGCCCGTGGGCACGGCCGTACCCTCACGGGGCGGACGGCCCATCACCCTGGAGCACCTGGCCACCCACACCTCCGGCCTGCCGAGGCTGCCCAAGGGCATGCTGCTCCGCGCCCTGCTGCGCCCGTCGACCCCCGACCCGTACGCCGGCTGCTCGGCCGAGGTCCTGCTGTCCGGGCTGGCCCGCACGCGCCTGGGAGCCACCCCGGGGAAACGGTTCCGCTACTCCAACCTCGGTGCCGGACTGCTCGGCCTGGCCCTCTCCCGCCGCGCGGACACGGCGTACGAAGCGCTCATCACCCGGGAGATCTGCGCCCCGCTGGGCATGACCGACACCCTCGTGACGCTGGACGAGCCCCGCGCGGAACGCTCCGCCCAGGGCCACACCCGCAGCGGCCGCCCCACCACCCCCTGGCACCTCGCCGACCTGGCCGGAGCCGGCGCCCTGCGCTCCACGGCCACGGACCTGGTGGCGTACGTACGGGCCCAGTGGGACGACGCCGCCGTCCCCGCCGACCTCACCGAGGCGATCCGCCTCACCCGCGAGGTCCGCCACCGCCGGACCCCCTTCGCCTGGATCCACCTCGGCTGGATGGCCCACCGCCTGCACCCGAAGCAGGGGGCGCACCTCCAGATCTGGCACAACGGCGGCACGGGAGGCTTCTCCTCCTTCGTAGGCTTCGACCCGGAAAACCGCCTCGCCGTCATCGCCCTGGCCAACACCTCCCGCCCCCTGGACCGCCCCGCCTCAACCCTCCTCCACACCCTCCAGACGGCCCACGCCCCCACCACCGCCTGACCACGACCACGCCAGGGCCCCGACCGTCGGAGCGTCCACGTCCGGCAGCGAGTCATACCCCGCCCCACCCCGCCAACGGCTCGGCGGCGCGTTCGCCCGACACGGTCGGCGGGGGCGCCGTCATCTCGTCGGCACCGTGTCCCTCCGCATGCGCACCCGCGCCACCTGACGCCCCCTCACCACCGCACGTACAAAGCCTCCGGCGAGCGGTGGATCAGTGTCGGCCGCATGCGCGGCGGCGGTCGGTCCGGGTCCAGGCGGAGTCCCGGCAGGCGCTGTGTGAACAGCTCCAGCGTCAGGCGCAGCTGCTCGCGGGCCAGTTGGGAGCCGGGGCAGCCGTGGGGGCCGTGGCCGAAGGCCAGATGGTGCCGGTGCGGCGGGCGGGTGATGTCGAACTCCCCGGGTCGCTCGTACCGTTCGCCGTCGCGGTTGGCCGAGCCGTACGCCACCAGTACGGCGGCCGCCGCGGGCAGCGCCGTCCCGGCGAGGACCACCGGCCGCGTCGTGACCCGGCGGAACGCCTGGATCGCCGTGTCGTGCCGCGCGGCCTCCTCCACCGCCGCCGGGATGAGGGAGGGATCGGCGCAGAGCATCCGCCACTGCCGCCCGTCCTCGTCCCCGAGCAGGTGCAGCAGGGCGGTGCCGATCAGGGCGCCGGTGGTGAGGAACCCGGCGATGAGCAGGTTCTGCAGGCTCGTCACCAGCTCATGGCGCTGTTCCAGCCCGAGTTCGCCCTCCCCGGGGGCCAGCGCGGCCACCATGGCCGAGCACATGTCGTCGCGCGGCCGCGCTCGCCGCTCCCGTACGTACCGGTCGAGCAGGTGCTGGAGCGCCACCACGTCCTCCGCGGCGGCCGCCTGCCCCTCCGGCGGCAGCGGCCGGAACAGCAGCTCCTCGGCCCGGTATCCACCCCGCACCGCCGCCGGTACATCGGCCGGATCCAGCCCGAGGAGCCGGCCCACCACCAGCCCCGGCAGTCGCTGCGCGTACGCCGACACCAGCTCGGCCGCGCCCCCGGCGGCGAAGCCGTCGAGCAACTCCCGGGCGCATAAACGCGCGTACGGCACCAGAGCCGCCACCCGCGCCGCCGACAGCCCCCGGTTCAGCGGGGCCCGGTGCCGCCGGTGCGCGGCGCCGTCCGAGGACACCACGGTGGGCCGCGGCCCGAAGCCCCGCGGCAGCACCCCGAGAGCCGCCTCCGAGAGCGCGATGTCCGGCAGCAGGGAGTTCGCCGAGGAGAACTCCTCCGTCCGCAACAGCACTTCGCGTACATCCCGGTCGCGCGCCACCAGCCACGCGTCGCATTCGGGGACGTACGTCAGCCCCTCCGCCCGGCGGGCGCGCTCGTAGAGCGGGTACGGATCCCGGTACAGCGCGTCGCGCCGCTCCTGCACGTCCTGCCCCTGCTCCGCCACCGCGCGCGCCTCCCCGTTCCCGCCCCGGCGACCCCAGTGCCCCGGGCGATCCGGGCGCCATCCTCCCCGACCGGAACCCGCCCCGGTAGAGGGCCGCTCAGCGCGGCTCCGGCTCCTCGGGGGAGTGGTGGGCCCGCCAGTCGGCCAGACCCCCGGCACCCAGCAGATTGACCTCGCTCGTCAGCCCGTCCCGCCCCGGATCGCGCAGTTCACGCCGCGCGATGTGGGCCACGATCGGCGGGAAGACCGGGCGCAGCGGCTGGCACCAGCGCAGCCACGGCGGCGCGTACACGTAGGGGGAGCGGCGGGTGATCCCGGTGGCGAGCCAGCCGGCCACCTGCTCGGGGCTGCGTACGCGCCGTGCGAACCGGGGCTGGTGGCGGCGCAGGGCCCGGAGCACCGGCAGGTCGTCGACCCCGCTGATCATGTCGGTGCCGGTCCAGTGGACGTACGCGATGCCCACCGCGATGCCCTCGGGCTCCACCTCGCTGCGCAGGGCCAGGGCGAAGGACTCGACCCCGGCCTTGGAGGCGCAGTAGGCGCTCATCATCGGTGCCGAGCCCAGGGCGGCCGTGGAGGCGACCTGGAGGAAGTAACCCCGGGTGCGGGCGAGTTGGGGGAGGAAGGCGCGGGCGGTGTTGGCGGAGCCGGTGAGGTTGACGTCGATGACCCGCTGCCAGAGCTCGGCCGGTGTGCGGTCGAAGGGGCCGCCGACGGCGATCCCCGCATTGGCCACGACGGCGGAGGCCGGTCCCAGCCTGCTCTCGACCTCCCGCGCCGCGGCCCGCAGTGCCGCGTCATCGGTGACATCGGCCTCGATGCAGGTGCTGCCGTGGGGCAGGGTCCGCGCGACCGCCCGCAGAGACGCCTCCTCGCGGCCCAGCAGCGCCACGAGCATCCCGGCGTCGGACAGCTGCCGGGCCAGGGCCGCGCCGATGCCGCGCGCGGCGCCGGTCACGACCGCGACCCGCCCCCGCAGCGGTGTTCCGCGCTGACCGCGCCCGCCGGACGTGGAAACGCCGGATGTGGGGACACCGGATGCGGAGACACCGGACGCGGAGATGCCGGATGTGGGGACACCGGACGTAGGGACTCCGGGTGTGGGCACGCCAGGTGTGGGGACGCCGGGCATTCCGCCCCTCCTCGCTCGTACGGGCCGGGCCCGGCGCACCGCGCGGGCCGGGCGTTCTGGGACAGCACGGCTAGAGCCGGAGGGCGGGGACGGCATCCGCCCCCGCCGCATCCGTGCGGCCCGACCGGCTGGCCGGGGCCAGGGGGTACGGAGATCCCCGCCCCCAGGACCCCGGTCCGGCGGGCCACACGGCACCACCACCGCTCAGCGGTGGCGGCCGGGTCAGTTCCCGATGCCCGCGGTGCCGATCCCCGAGTTGCCGATGCCGGCGGCGCCGATCCCGGAGTTGTCGATGCCCGCGCTGCCGATACCGGAGTTGGCGATACCGGCGTTGCCGATGCCCGAGTTGAGGACGCCCGCGTTGCCGATGCCCCAGTTCGCGATGCCGTGGTCGCCGACCCCGGAGTTGCCGATGCCGGTGCTGCCGACACCGTCCGCGCCCGCGGCGGCGGCCCCGCCCAGGACCAGAACCGCGGCGGCGCCCAGCGTGGCCGTGACGCGGAGAAGACGGCTACTCATTGCGTACCTCCTGCTCGTGGACTGAATCGCCCCATCTCTAACACCCGGAGCTTCCGCGACCGGCGCACTCCCGCCCGAGGGCGCCCGTGTCACTCCGGGTGGCGTACTGCGGCCCCCGGAGGCGCGGCGCGCGGTACGGGATGCCCCTCACCCGGGGTCCGCGGGCGCGTCGAGCGCGGCCAGGCCCTCGCTCCACCGCGCGCGCCGCTCCTCGGCGCTCTGCTCCCACCACGGGGTGCCGCGCTCCCCGAGCGCGACCTTGGCCGTCTGCACCCGGTCACGGGCCGCCCGCTCGGCCCGCGGGTCCTCCGCCCGCCGGGCGGCGCCGACCGCCCGGCGGGCCGCCATCAGATGGACGCGCAGCCGGGCGCCGGCCTCCTCGGGAACGTCCGGATCGGTGGCCCGCCAGCGGCGGCCACCGATCACCACGTGGTGCCCGTCAGGGGTGGTGGGGGGTTCGGATGTAGAGGTCACGGCTCATACCTGCCCGGAACGGCCCGATCCGGACCGCCGCCGTCGGGCGTACCCGGCGGTCAGGCCCCGGTACGGACCGCCGCCAGGGCGTTCCTGACCTCCTGCACTACCCGCGCCGCGTCCTCGGGGTTGTGCACCACGTCGGTGCGGTTCATGTCGATGACCAGGACTTCGCTGGCGGAGTAGTGCAGGTGCACCCAGTCGTCGTAGCCGGTCCACAGCGTCCGGTAGTACTCGATCAGGCCCTCGTCCTGCTCGAAGTCCCGGCCGCGCAGTCCGATGCGGTGCAGGACCGTCTCGAAGTCGGCCTTGAGGTAGACCATGAGATCCGGCGCCTTGCGGTACGGCAGCCCGTCGATCTCCCGCATCATCTCGTTCAGCAGGCCCTCGTACACCCGCATCTCCAGGGAGCTGATGCGGCCGAGGTCGTGGTTGACCTTGGCGAAGTACCAGTCCTCGTAGATCGAGCGGTCCAGGACGTTGTCGCCCTGCTTGTACGCCTCCTTGATCGAGGCGAACCGCGTCTGGAGGAAGTAGAGCTGGAGCAGGAAGGGGTAGCGCCGCGCCTGGATCTCCTCGGGGCTCGCCGTGTAGAACAGCGGGAGGATCGGGTTGTCGTCCACGCTCTCGTAGAAGACCTGGCTTCCCAGCTCCTTCGCCAGCAGCTCGGCCACGCTCGTCTTGCCGATGCCGATCATGCCTCCGACGCAGATCACTGGCATACCTCACTTCTCCCTGGTGGTGTTCATGTGCGCGGGCGTGCGGGCGGGTCACCCCACGCCACGGAGCCGCGTGCCGACAGCGCACGCGACTCTCCGGGAGCTTCATGATCAGCCTCATGTGATCCCCGTGGGGACCGGTACCCCTGACACGGGCCGCTCGTCGAACGGCCCGCCCGGCCCTTCCGCGGCCGCCGCTTTCTGCGACGCGCCGCGGCCCCGCGGCCGGCTTGAATCTTAGATGACGATCCGGCCGCGCCCGATCGGCCTGCCCGGTGCACGTGCCCGGCCCGGTGCGCTCCCCCGGCCCGGCGCACGCGCCCGGCTCGGTCGGATGTTCTTGATCCGTTAGGGTGCTCGATGTTTGCGGGCGGAATGCACGCCCCCTACGCGGAACGCGCACGATCCGGGGGAACAGCACGTGAGAACGGCCAGGCAGGGCGCGGGCGACGATTCGGGATTCTTCGCCTCGATGAACGCGCTCTTCGGCGACCTCATGGGGGACGCCCGACCCGGACTGGACGAACGTCCCGACGACCGGGTCATCGCGAGGGTGCAGCGCGGACGGACGCTCCTCGGCCTGGCCGCCGCCGTATGGCTGGTCCTCGCCTATCCGCTGACCGCGGGCCGGGAGGAGTTCGTCCTCGGCAAGCTCGCCGAACTGGCCATCGCCTGCGCCATCCTGCTGACCGGCAGCCTCATCGGCATCGCCGCCTTCCTCATCGCCGCGACGCCCGACAGGCGCCGTGCCTTCGCGGGGCGCCTGCGGGGACCGGTCGCCTCCATGCTGGCGCTCGGCGCGGGCCCCCTCGTCTTCTGGCTCGCCCTGAAATCCCTCAAGGGCGAGCTCTTCGGGCCGCGGACCGTGCCGGACTTCTTCGTCTCGATCTTCGGCCGCGGCGTGATCAGCTGGCTCCTCACGGTCCTCGTCCTCGCCATCGGCTGGCTGCTCTCGCTGGCCCTGGTGATCGCCTCGGTCCCGTTCAGCATCTTCGTGGCCTACGTCTGCGTCGCTACCTGCTTCCGCGCCTCCGACGTGCACCAGCTGCTCCCGGCCCTGCTCTCGCCGCTGCTGGTGTGGTCGCTGTTCGCCTTCCAGGTCTTCGACGGCCCCGACATCGCCGCCCCGCCGGCCGTGCTCTACACCTTCCTCCTCGGCGGCCCCCTCTCCGTGACCCTGCTGTCGGTCTGGGAGATACGCCGCCTGCGCGACCGCTGGGGAATCACCCTGCGCGGCGCCCTCGGCCGCTGACCCGCACCCGCCCCTGACCACGCAGGCCCCGGCAGGGGGCGGCCGGAAGCGGCCGGAACCCGCCGTCCCTCCCGTACCGCCGTGCACAATGAACGCCGGAGTGCAGAGGGGGGACCGGAGATGGAAGCAGAACTGGTGGCGCTGACCTCGACCGCCGCGACCACGGTGGTCGGGCTGCTGGCGACCGACGCCTGGGAGCAGGCCAAGCTGGCCGTCGCCCGGCTGTGGGTGCGCGGCCGCCCCGAGCAGGCGGGCACGATCGAGGCCGAGCTCGTCGAGGCGCGGGCCGAGGTGCTGGCCTTCCGCCGGGCCGGCGACGACGGCGCCGAGGAGGACCTGACGGCCGAGTGGCGGGCCCGGCTGCGCCGGCTCCTGGCCGCCGACCCGGCCCTCGAACGGGATCTGCGCGAACTCCTCGCCGAGCTGGCCCCCCTGGAGTCCGCGCCCGCCCGCCCCGGCCGCGTGGAGATGCACGGTACGGCCTCGGACGAAGCGCGGATCTACATGTCCGGGGGCGATATGCACATCACCGGCCAGTGACCGACGAGGACAGCGCGCCGGAGATCCGGATGGAGGCGTACGCCTCCGACTCCGGCACCATCTACCTCGCGGCCGGGAGCCAGCACATAGCCGGCCGCGACCTGCACCTGCACTACTGGGACGGCAGCGACCGCGTCGACCGCACCCGCGCCGCGGGCGACGCCGGGGACGATTGCCCCTACCCCGGCCTGAGCGCCTTCGGCGTGGAACAGGCCCCGTGGTACTTCGGCCGGGACGCCCTGCGCGCCCGCCTGACGGCCCGTCTGGACGACTGCCTGCGCGAGGGCGGTGCCCTCGCCGTCGTGGCCCCCTCCGGCGCGGGCAAGTCCTCCCTGCTGCGGGCCGGCCTCGTGCCCGACCTCGCCCGGGGTGCCTTACCGGGCTCGCGCCGCTGGCCCGTCCTGGTGCTCACCCCCACCGCCCACCCCCTGCGCACGCTGGCCACCCACCTGGCCGCCCTCACGGACGAGGACCCCGTCGAGCTGGCACGCCGACTGGCGGAAGCCCCCGACGAGGTGGCCGCCCGGCTGCTCTCCGCCCTCGCCGAGCGGCGCGCCGGCCGCCTGGTCGTCGTGGTCGACCAGGCCGAGGAACTGTTCACCCTCGTCACCGACGAGCGGGAACGCGGCCCGTTCGTCACCGCACTCGACCGGCTCGCGCGGGCCGGTGGGCCCGCACTGGTCGTGTACGGCCTGCGCGCCGACTTCTACGCCCGCTCCACCGAGCACCGACCGCTGCGCGAGGCCCTGGAGCACCGCCAGGTCCTCGTCGGCCCGATGGACCGCACCGAACTGCGCGAGGCCGTCCTCTTCCCCGCCCGGGCCGTCGGCCTGGAGCTGGAGGACGGGCTCGTCGAACTGCTGCTGACCGAGCTGGGCGTCCCGGTCGGCACCGGCGAGAGCTACGACGCCGGGCTGCTCCCGCACCTGGCCCACGCCCTGCGCCTCACCTGGCAGCGGCGGCACGGCTCCCGCATGACCGTGCGGGCGTACACGGAGACGGGACGCATCCACGACGCCGTCGCCAACAGTGCCGAGCGGGCGTACGGAGAACTCGACGCGGCCGGCCGCCGGGCCGCGGAGGCGGTCTTCCGCCGGCTCGTCCGCATCGGGGACGGGGTGGTCGAGGACACCCGGCGGACCGTATCCGCCGCGCGGCTCACCGAGGGGCTGGACGGCGCCGCCGCCGGGGCCGCGCTGGTCGCCTTCACCAAGGGGCGGCTGCTCACCCGGCGGCAGAACACCGTGACGATCAGCCACGAGGCCCTGCTGCGGGCCTGGCCGAGGCTGCGGACCTGGATCGACACCGACCGGGCCGACCAGCTGCTGCGCCAGCGCATCGAGGAGGACGCGGCCGCCTGGGCGGGCCAGGGGCGCGACCGGGCCCACCTGTACCGCGGCAGCCGGCTGGAGACCGCCCGCGCCTGGGCGGCCGGAGCCGGCGGGGAGAGCATCGGCCCCACCGCCGCGGAATTCCTCGCCGCCTCCACGAGGCTGGCACGCCGCGCCACCGCGCTGCTGCGCGGCGCGGTGGCGGCGCTGGTCGCGCTGACGCTCCTCGCCGTCG
>NZ_JBEYVX010000129.1:0-12219 GCF_040644195.1 Streptomyces sp. NPDC047014
CGTTGTCGCGACACAGACCGCCCTGCGTGGTCAGCGCGTCGGCTTCGTCCGCGAGCAGCCCCGCCCGCCGCCGTACGGTGTGCACGGCCGCCGCGTCCAGCAACGCCTCCGGCGAAGCGGCCGGGCCCCCGCCCCGGCGCCGGTCGGTGCCCAGCAGGGCGGTCCCGACCAGCTCCCGCCACTCCCCGTATCCCTCGTCACCCTTGCCCATCGGTGCCCCTCCCTCGTCCCTCGTCGCTCGTCCTCGTCGCCCGTGCCGTCGTGCCCCGGCCCGGTCCCGCCCCCTCCGCGGGACCGGGCCGCGGCACTTCCCGGGGCCCCGTCCCTCCCGGGGCCCCCTCGTCACGGCTGTCTCAGCTGGCGTGGTTGTCGTCCATCACAAGCCCCCCGGCTTCTCGTCGTTCCCCGATGCGGCGCCCCCCGGCGCCGCACTCCTCCCCGCGCCGCTCCTCCCAACGGCACAGGTCCCCCCAGGCCCCCTGCTGTGGATCCCCCGTTCAGGACAGGGCGACGGCCTCCGGAGAATCCGGCTGCCAGGCCGTCAGCGGGGTGAACCCGCGGTGGCCGCACTCGCCGAACACCGTCACCGGGCCCCCGCCCGACAACGCGGCCAGCTGCCACAGCCCCCCGCGGGAGCGGGCGCCGGTCCCCGTGAGGGGTACCGGCAGGGCGGTGTCGCCCTCCGCGTCCGCGAGCTGCCAGCCGAGCTCCCCCGGTATCGGAATCACCGGACCGAGCACCACCGGCCAGGACTCCAGCCACGGGTCCTCCCGCAGCGCCGCTCCGTAGGCCGCGAGGGCCGCCCCCGTGCCCACCCCCGCCGGCACCTGCGCGCACGGCACGGCCGCCACGGACCTCTCCCCGAGATCCGCCCGCAGCCCCGCCGACCCGGGCCGGAAGCGAAGCTCCGCCTCCAGCACCAGCCCCACGGGCAGCGCCAGCGCCGGCGGCCGCCCGGGAGGCCCGAAGTCCAGCACCAGCGCGGGCCGCCCCCCGTCCTGCCCGCGCAGCCATATCCGGCGGGTGGTGAGCCGGCCGTCCGGTGACACCGAGTCGTACTGCGCCAGGACCAGCCAGTGGTCCCGTACGGCCTCCCCCTCCCCGGAGACCGGCAGCCCGACACGGCCGCGCACCGTCGCCGCCAACTGCTCCGGCAGGCCCGAAACCCCCATCCAGGCCCGGTCCAGCAGGTGCAGCAGCGCCGCCTCCTCCAGCATCCTGGCGGGCCAGCCGGGGCCGCAACTGGGTATCGTCCCCAACTCCCTTACGCGACCGGCCAGTCCGGGCGCCTGGGCGTCGACCATCCGCGCCGCGGTCTCCTCCCACCCGGCGTAACCGGCCTGCTCCTGGCCCGCGAGGCCGCCGCGCAGCAGATCGGCCAGCCGCCGCTCCAGCTCGGTGACGCCCGCGCCGACCCGCGCCGCCCGCCGCTCGGCCCGCCGCCGGGCCGCCTCCTCGTCGACCGGCCCGGCCGGGGCGCCCGCCGGCCGCGCCGCCCTGGCGGCCCGCTCCGCCAGCCACGGCGCGGCCCAGTCCGGCGCCTCCCCGGGCTCGCCGACCCCCTCGGCGGACCAGAGCAGCAGCAGCCCCAGCGCGTGCTTGCACGGGAACTTCCGGC
The DNA here is from genome assembly GCF_040644195.1 of Streptomyces sp. NPDC047014. Taxonomy (NCBI): domain Bacteria; kingdom Bacillati; phylum Actinomycetota; class Actinomycetes; order Kitasatosporales; family Streptomycetaceae; genus Streptomyces; species Streptomyces sp. NPDC047014. Next base: position 1,619 of record NZ_JBEYVX010000129.1, read on the forward strand.
TCGGGCAGGAGCACTTGTAGGCCGGTCCGGTCAGGTCGACGACCGTCCGGTACGGCGTGCTGCCGCTGCCCTTGCACAACCCCCAGACAGAACCGGAAGCGGAACCTCCGATCTGTGACCAGGGCCCCGCCCCGCCGAGTCTGCCGCCCGCCTTGCGTGAGGCATCGTCAGGAGCCAGAGCCAGTACCTGTTCCGCTGTCCAGCGGACCCCCTGCTCAGTCATGTCACCCACCGTAGAGACCCCCACTGACAATCGCTCTGACCTGCAACAACGCCTCGGTGCAGGGTCGTTGTCAGTGGCGTGGTGCACCGTGGAAGCAGCAGTCGGGAGCGGCTGCCGAGCATTGGAGGGGGACCATGAGCACGCCCGAGAACGGCACCGGCGCCGAAGTACTACGACCGCATGCCGAAGACGCCTTCGCACAGGAACTGAAAGCCCTGGCGGCCGCCGACGACCGGACCCGCCCGGCCCGTTGGAAGCTCTCCCCGTGGGCCGTCGCCACCTACCTGCTCGGCGGCACGCTCGACGACGGCACGGTCATCACCCCCAAGTACGTGGGGCCGCGCCGCATCGTCGAGGTCGCCGTCACCACCCTCGCCACCGACCGCGCCCTGCTCCTGCTCGGCGTCCCCGGCACCGCCAAGACCTGGGTCTCCGAACACCTCGCCGCCGCCGTCAGCGGGGACTCCACGCTGCTCGTCCAGGGCACCGCCGGCACCCCCGAGGAAGCCATCCGCTACGGCTGGAACTACGCCAGGCTCCTCGCCCACGGCCCCAGCCGCGAAGCCCTCGTCCCCAGCCCCGTCATGCGGGCCATGGCCGAGGGCATGACCGCCCGCGTCGAAGAGCTCACCCGGATCCCCGCCGACGTCCAGGACACCCTGATCACCGTCCTGTCCGAGAAGACCCTGCCGATACCGGAGCTCGGCGAGGAGGTGCAGGCCGTGCGCGGCTTCAACCTCATCGCCACCGCCAACGACCGGGACCGCGGGGTCAACGAGCTCTCCAGCGCGCTGCGCCGCCGCTTCAACACCGTGGTCCTGCCGCTGCCCGCCACCGCCGACGCCGAGGTCGACATCGTCGCCCGCCGCGTCGACCAGATGGGCCGCGCCCTCGACCTGCCCGGAGCGCCCGAGGGCCTGGAGGAGATCCGCCGCGTCGTCACCGTCTTTCGGGAGCTGCGCGACGGGATCACCACCGACGGGCGCACGAAGGTGAAATCGCCCAGCGGCACCCTCTCCACCGCGGAGGCCATCTCCGTCGTCACCAACGGGCTCGCCCTCGCCGCCCACTTCGGGGACGGCGTACTGCGCCCCTCGGACGTCGCCGCCGGGATCCTCGGCGCCGTCGTCCGCGACCCGGCCGCCGACCAGGTGGTCTGGCAGGAGTACCTGGAAGCGGTGGTCCGCGAGCGCGACGGCTGGAAGGACTTCTACCGCGCCTGCCGGGAGGTGACGGCATGAGCCCCGGCCCGAAGGGCCCGCTCCTCCTCGGCGTACGGCACCACGGGCCCGGCTCGGCCCGCGCGGTGCGGGCCGCCCTGGACACCGCCCGGCCGGCCGCCGTGCTCGTCGAGGGACCGCCCGAGGGGGACGGCCTGCTCGCGCTCGCCGCCGACCCCGGCATGCGGCCGCCCGTGGCGCTGCTCGCGCACGCCGCGGACGACCCGTCCCGGGCCGCGTTCTGGCCGCTGGCCGAGTTCTCCCCCGAGTGGGTGGCGATCCGCTGGGCGCTGGAGGCGGGCGTACCGGTCCGTTTCATGGACCTGCCCGCCGCGCACACGCTGGCCGCCGCCGCGGAGCCGGAGGAGGACGGGGCCGACGCGGTACGGGTGGACCCGCTGGCGGTGCTCGCGGAGACCGCCGGATATGACGATCCGGAGCGCTGGTGGGAGGACGCGGTCGAGCACCGCGGCGGCGGTGGCGCCGGGGAGGAGGCGCTGGGCGCGTTCGAGGCGCTGGGCGAGGCCATGGGCGCCCTGCGCGAGGCGTACGGGGACGGCGGCCGCCGGCGCGACCTGGTGCGCGAGGCGTACATGCGGCAGCGGATGCGGGCCGCCCGCCGCGAGTTCGGCGAGGCGTACGCGGTCGTCTGCGGCGCCTGGCACGTCCCCGCGCTGCGGGCGAAGACCACCGTGGCGGCGGACCGGGCGCTGCTGAGCGGGCTGCCGAAGGCCAAGGTGGAGACGACCTGGGTGCCCTGGACCCACCGCCGGCTCGCCCGCGCCGGCGGATACGGGGCGGGCATCACCTCGCCCGGCTGGTACGCGCACCTCTTCGCGGCCCGCGACCGGCCCGTCGAGCGGTGGCTGACCAAGGTCGCCGGCCTGCTCCGCGAGGAGGACCGGCAGGTCTCCTCGGCGCATGTCATCGAGGCGGTCCGGCTCGCCGGGACCCTGGCCGCCCTGCGCGGCAGACCCCTGGCCGGGCTGACGGAGACCCTGGAGGCCGCCCGGGCGGTCATGTGCGACGGCTCCGACGTGCCGCTCGCGCTGATCGAGGACCGGCTCGTCGTCGGGGACGTGCTCGGGGAGGTCCCGGAGGCGGCGCCCGTCGTACCGCTCCAGCGGGATCTGTCACGCCAGCAGCGTTCCTTGCGGCTCAAGGCCGAGGCGCAGGAACGCGAGCTGGAACTCGACCTGCGCAAGGACACCGACGCGGCGAAGTCCCTGCTGCTGCACCGGCTGCGGCTGCTCGGCATCGGCTGGGGCACGCCGACGGCCTCCCGGGCCGGGACCGGCACCTTCCGGGAGACGTGGCGGCTGCGGTGGGAGCCGGAGCTTTCCGTGCGGGTCGCGGAGGCCGGTATCTGGGGCACCACCGTGCTCGCGGCGGCCACCGCGCGGGCCGAGGCGGATGCCGCGGCGGCGGCGCAGCTGGGGGAGGTCACGGCGCTGGCGGAGACCTGCCTGCTGGCCGGGCTGTCCGAGGCGCTGCCGGCCGTACTGCGGGCGCTGGCGGACCGGGCCGCGCTGGACACCGATGTGGCGCGGCTGGCCGAGGCCCTGCCGGCGCTGGCGCGTTCGCTGCGGTACGGGGATGTGCGCGGCACGGACGCGACGGCGCTCGGGGCGGTGGCGGCGGGGCTGGCCGAGCGGATATGCGTGGCCCTGCCGGCGGCCTGCGCGGCCGGGCTGGACGCGGATGCGGCGGCCGCGCTGCGGGGGCATGTGGACGGGGTGCACGGTGCGGTGGGGCTGCTGGCCGAGGCGGACGACGGGCTGCGGGAGCGGTGGGCCGCGGTGCTGCGGGCGCTGGCGGGGCGGGACACCGTGCCCGGGGTGATCCGGGGGAGGGCGGCCCGGCTGCTGCTCGACGAGGGGCGGCTGCCGGCGGAGGAGACGGCGCGGCTGATGGGGCTGGCCCTGTCCCCGGTGACTCCGCCGACGGATGCGGCGGGGTGGATCGAGGGGTTCGCGGGCGGGAGTTCCGGGGGCGGCACGCTGCTGGTGCATGACGAGCGGCTGCTCGGGCTGATCGACGGGTGGCTGGCGGGGGTGCCGGAGGGGGCGTTCACGGATGTGCTGCCGCTGCTGCGGCGGACGTTCGGGGCGTATGAGGTGGGGGTGCGGAGGGCGCTCGGGGAGCTGGTGCGGCGGGGGCCGGGGGGTGGTTCGGGCTCCGCCGCGGGGGATGGGCCGGAGGGGTTCGGGGCGGCGCTGGATCCCGCGCGGGCGGGGGCGGTGACGGAGCTGGTGCGAATGCTTCTGGCGTCTCCCGACGCGGTACCGGCCGGCTGAGCGTGCGGCGCCGCTGCGGTGGCCCCTGCCCCCGGGCCCCCGCGCCTCAATCGCCGGCGGGGCTGGAGTGGTGCAGCGGGGCTGGATTGGGGGGCCGGGCTGGATCGGGGCGGCGGGCTGGGATGGGGCGGCGAGTCGGAGGGGTGGGGCGGGGGAGGGGCGTGGCGCTGGGATGGGTGGCGGGGCTGGGATGGGTCAGGACAGATGGGCGATGGGAAGGGGAATGGTAGTGAGTGGTGGGGGCGAGCAGGTGGGTGGGGAGCGGTTGCGGCGGTGGCGGATGGTTTTGGGTGGGGGGGACGGGGACGGGACCGGGTGTGCGCTCGGGGGGCGGGATGTGGGGATGGATGCCGCGCTCGGGGCCCTGTACGGCGGGGGCGGGGAGGGGAAGGGGCGGTCCCGGGCGGCGGGGCTCGGAGGGTCCGCGCCGGCGGTGGCGCGGTGGCTCGGGGACATCCGGGCGTACTTCCCCAGTTCGGTGGTGCACGTGATGCAGCGGGACGCCATCGAGCGGCTCGGGCTGTCCGCGCTGCTCATGGAGCCCGAGATGCTGGAGGCCGTCGAGCCCGATGTGCACCTGGTCGGGACCCTGCTCTCGCTGAACAAGGCCATGCCGGACACCACCAGGGAGACGGCGCGGGCCGTGGTCCGCAAGGTGGTCGAGCAACTGGAGAAGCGGCTCGCGGCCCGCACCTGGGCCACCCTCACCGGCGCCCTCGACCGCTCCGCGCGCATCAGCCGGCCCCGTCACCACGACATCGACTGGGACCGCACGATCCGGGCGAACCTGAAGAACTACCTGCCCGAGTACCGGACCGTCGTCCCCGAGCGGCTGGTCGGGTACGGGCGGGCCGCGCGGGCGGTGAAGAAGGAGGTGATCCTCTGCATCGACCAGTCCGGCTCCATGGCCGCCTCCGTCGTCTACGCCTCCGTCTTCGGCGCGGTCCTCGCCTCCATGCGGTCGATCGCCACCCGCCTGGTCGTCTTCGACACCGCCGTCGTCGATCTGACCGACCAGCTCGACGACCCCGTCGACGTGCTCTTCGGCACCCAGCTCGGCGGCGGCACCGACATCAACCGAGCCCTCGCCTACTGCCAGTCGAAGATCACCCGGCCCGCCGACACGGTCGTCGTCCTCATCAGCGATCTCTACGAGGGCGGGATTCGCGACGAGATGCTCAAGCGGGTCGCCGCGATGAAGGGTTCCGGGGTGGAGTTCGTGACCCTGCTCGCGCTGTCCGACGAAGGGGCCCCGGCCTACGACCACGAGCACGCCGCCGCCCTCGCCGCGCTCGGCGCCCCCGCCTTCGCCTGTACGCCCGACCTGTTCCCGGAGGTGATGGCCGCCGCGCTGGAGAAGCGGCCCCTGCCCGCCCCCTGAGGTTCCTCCGACACGCCCGCCCCGGAGCCCCGTGTGAACCGGCGGATCACACGAATTTCCAGCTCAACCCTGAGGCTTTCTGTGACAGGTATCACCGCTCAGGTGTGATCTGCGATTTAGGGTCGCACGCCCCACGGGGATAACCTGCCGGACGGACATGCCGCGTCCACGGTCACCGTGTGCGCCTTCCTTGTGACAGCGCCGTCACGTTGCCCTCCGCGGCACGCCCACGCAGATAGCAGACAAACCGCGAATCACTGCGAATCTTTAAAAAGACAAGGGACGGACGCGCGTGGACCTGTTCGAGTACCAGGCGAGGGACCTCTTCGCCAAGCACGGTGTACCGGTGCTGGCCGGTGAAGTCATCGACACGCCTGAGGCGGCTCGCGAGGCCACCGAGCGGCTGGGCGGCAAGTCGGTCGTCAAGGCGCAGGTGAAGGTCGGCGGCCGCGGCAAGGCCGGTGGCGTGAAGCTGGCCGCCACCCCGGACGAGGCCGTCGCCCGCGCGACGGACATCCTGGGCATGGACATCAAGGGCCACACGGTCCACAAGGTGATGATCGCCGAGACGGCTCCGGAGATCCTTGAGGAGTACTACGTCTCGTACCTCCTCGACCGCACCAACCGCACCTTCCTGGCCATGGCCTCGGTCGCGGGCGGCATGGACATCGAGCAGGTCGCCGAGGAGACCCCGGAGAAGCTCGCCAAGGTCCCGGTGAACGCCAACGAGGGCGTGACCATCGAGAAGGCCCGCGAGATCGTCGCCCTGGCGCAGTTCCCGGCCGAGGTCGCCGAGAAGGTCGCCGAGGTCCTGGTGACCCTGTGGGACACCTTCATCGCCGAGGACGCGCTCCTCGTCGAGGTCAACCCGCTCGCCAAGGTCGCCTCCGGCGAGGTCATCGCCCTCGACGGCAAGGTCTCCCTCGACGAGAACGCCGAGTTCCGCCAGCCGGGCCACGAGGAGTTCGTGGACCACGCGGCCGCGAACCCGCTGGAGGCCGCCGCCAAGGCGAAGAACCTCAACTACGTCAAGCTCGACGGTGAGGTCGGCATCATCGGCAACGGCGCGGGTCTCGTCATGAGCACCCTGGACGTCGTCGCCTACGCCGGTGAGAACCACGGTGGCGTCAAGCCCGCCAACTTCCTGGACATCGGCGGTGGCGCCTCCGCCGCCGTCATGGCCAACGGTCTCGAGATCATCCTCGGGGACCCGGACGTCAAGTCCGTCTTCGTCAACGTCTTCGGTGGCATCACCGCGTGCGACGAGGTCGCCAACGGCATCGTCCAGGCGCTGGCCCTGCTGGAGGAGAAGGGCGAGGCGGTCACCAAGCCGCTCGTCGTCCGTCTCGACGGCAACAACGCCGAGCTGGGTCGCAAGATCCTCTCGGACGCCAACCACCCGCTGGTGCAGCGCGTGGACACCATGGACGGCGCGGCCGACAAGGCCGCCGAGCTCGCGGCTGCGAAGTAAGGGCAGAGGTCACAGACTCACATGGCTATCTTCCTCAACAAGGACAGCAAGGTCATCGTCCAGGGCATGACCGGTGCCACGGGCATGAAGCACACCAAGCTGATGCTGGCTGACGGCACCAACATCGTCGGCGGCGTGAACCCGCGCAAGGCCGGCACCACCGTCGACTTCGACGGCACCGAGGTCCCGGTCTTCGGTTCCGTCGCCGAGGCGATGGAGAAGACGGGCGCCAACGTCTCCGTCCTCTTCGTCCCGCCGGCCTTCGCCAAGGCGGCCGTCGTCGAGGCCATCGACGCCGAGATCCCCCTGGCCGTCGTCATCACCGAGGGCATCGCGGTGCACGACTCCGCCGCCTTCTGGGCGTACGCGACCGCCAAGGGCAACAAGACCCGCATCATCGGCCCGAACTGCCCGGGTCTGATCACCCCCGGCCAGTCCAACGCCGGCATCATCCCGGGCGACATCACCAAGCCCGGCAAGATCGGTCTCGTGTCCAAGTCCGGCACGCTGACCTACCAGATGATGTACGAGCTGCGCGACATCGGCTTCACCTCCGCCGTCGGCATCGGTGGCGACCCGGTCATCGGCACCACGCACATCGACGCTCTGGAAGCCTTCGAGGCCGACCCGGAGACCGAGCTGATCGTCATGATCGGCGAGATCGGCGGCGACGCCGAGGAGCGTGCGGCGGACTTCATCGCGAAGAACGTCACCAAGCCGGTCGTCGGCTACGTCGCGGGCTTCACCGCCCCCGAGGGCAAGACCATGGGCCACGCCGGCGCCATCGTCTCCGGCTCCTCCGGCACCGCGCAGGCGAAGAAGGAGGCCCTGGAGGCCGCCGGCGTCAAGGTCGGCAAGACGCCGACCGAGACGGCGGAGCTGGCGCGCGCCATCCTGAACGCCGCCCAGTAGGCATCGGCCGTACGGCTGAACGGGCGTGGCCCGCACCCCTCGGGGTGCGGGCCACGCCCGTTTCATCCGAGCTTCGGTACGACCCGGGAAGGGCCCGCCGTCGGATCCGACCGGAGCTTGTCGTGCAGTTCCCGGCTCCGGTCGGTGAGCCGCTGGGGGCCGGCCAGCGGGGGGACCCCGGTGACGCTCTCGCCGGGCCACATGGGGGGCTCGTAGCCGGTGGGGGCGGTCGCGGCCGTGTAGGCCGTGGCCATGGTGATCATCGCGGTGAGGCTCAGGGTCGCGCGCGTCCACCTGCGCACGCGCCGCTCCCCGCCCGTGCGGACGGCCGCCGCCGGGCGCGGCTCCAGCGCGAAGGGCGGCCGGAGCGAGGCGAGCAGCTGCCGCAGCACCGCCGACAGTTTGTCCGGCGGTACGTCGGCCAGTTCGGGGACCCGGTCCGCGAGGTCGGCGTGCGCGTGCAGGAGCCGGTTCCCGGTGGCGGGCGTGGTGGCCTCGGTCTCGGCGGCCGTGTCGGGGAGGTCCAGCCCCACGCCGTCGTAGAGCAGCACGGTCCGCCGGTGCACGACCGGCAGCGCGAGCAGCGCGTCCAGCAGGATCCGGTCCGCGGGGTCGACGGGCGGCCGGTCGGGGTGCCGGTAGGTGCGGCGCAGCCGGTTCCAGGGGGAGAGGGCGTACTCGTACGCGAGCGCGCGCACCCGGCCCACCGGATCCGGGTCGGCGGCCACCTCGGGCCACTGGTCCCAGGCTTGGGTGAACGCCCGGTCCACGGACTCCAGGGCGAGCAGCCGGCGCCCGGTGAGCAGGTACGCCTGCCGGGCCAGGGCGGGCGCGGCCCGGGCGTACAGCGCGTCGAACGCCTCGGCCGGATCCGCCGCCGGGGGACCGGCCGGCGGGTCGGGCGTGACGGGTGTGACGGGCGGGGCGGGTTCGGCGGGTTCGGGGGGCGGCGCGGGCGGGAGGATCTGGTCGGCTCCGGGGGGCTCCGCCGTCAGGGTGGCCGTGGCCGTGGCCGTGGCCGTGGCGGTGACCGTGCCGGTGGCGGCGGCCGCTCCGGACTCCTCCGGCGCGGCCGCCGCCGGATCGGGCGGGGCCGGTACGGCCGTCCGGGGCGGCGGCTCCGCCGCCCGGGGGGCTTCCGCCGTCGCCGCGACCGGTTCTGACGCGGTGTCGGGCGGCGGCTCGGCGGCCTCAGGAGCCTTGAGGCGGGCCAGGAACTGCGCGTACGCGTGGCGCTTGCGCCCGCGCGGTGTGGTGCGGCCCGCCTCCCAGGCGCGGACCGTGCTCGCCGTGACGCCCACCGCCGCCCCGGCCTGTTCGAGCGTCAGGCCCGCCCCTTCGCGCAGTCCGCGGCGCTCCTTGGGGGCGGGCAGGCTGGGATCCGGGGCATGTGAGGAGGCCGGATCGACGCTTCGTGTCATGCCACGCTCCCCGCGTTCCGGCAGCACTGGGCAATAAAGTACATAAACGTATATTGGGCGACACCACGGGCATTCGCCTGTTACCCGCCCATAGCGCGTGTCGTTGGCACCATGGCGGGGTGACCCAAGTGACCGAACGCGGGACCCCGTTGCGGCCGGCCCCGCGACCGGGCGTGCGCCGCCGTTCGCCGGCCGCCGCCGCGTGCGTGCTGGGCGGCGCCGTGGCCGCCGGACTCGGGCTCGGCTTCCTCGCCGTGCTCGTCATCGTGCTGTGGATCAGCTCCCCCTATCCCGACAGTGGCCCCGGCGGGGCCCTGCACCTCGCCGCCGGGCTGTGGCTGCTCGCCCACGGCACGGAACTGGTGCGGTACGAGACCCTGTCCGGGGTGCCCGCACCCGTCGGGGTGACGCCGCTGCTGCTCGTCGCGCTGCCCGTGATGCTCATGCGGCGGGCCGCCCGGCTGGGGGCCGCCGCCGAGGAGGAGGACGAGGAGACGCTGCCCGCCGCGGCCGTGGTCTCGGCCGTGCTCTGCGGCTATCTGGCCGTCGGGGCGCTCGCCACGGTGTACGCGGCCGGGGGGCCCATGCCGGCCGACCCGATCAGCGCCGCCTGGCATGTCCCGCTGGTGGCCGTGCCGGCCGCGGCGGGCGGGGTGTGGAGTGCGAAGGGGCGCCCGACGGGACCCCTGCCGGAGTGGCTGCCGGTGGGCGTGCGGAGGGCCTTCACGCGCCCCCGGTACGCGCTGGCGCTGCGGGCGGGCGCGGGCGGGGCGATGGTGCTGCTGGGGGGCGGGGCGCTGCTCGTCGGGGCCTCGCTCGCCTGGCACGGGGCGGAGGTGCGGGGCTCGTTCCTGTCGCTGACCGGGGTGTGGTCGGGCCGGTTCGCGGTGCTGCTGCTGGCGCTGGCGCTGATCCCGAACGCGATGGTCTGGGCCGCCGCCTACGCCCTCGGGCCGGGCTTCGCGCTCGGCGCCGGGGCGGCGGTGACGCCGCTCGGCTCCGGCGGGGCCTCGGCGCTGCCGCGGTTCCCGCTGCTGGCGGCGCTGCCGCCGGAGGGGGCCGGTACGCCGCTGACCTGGGCGGCGGCCGGGGTGCCGGTGCTCGCGGGGCTGGCGGTGGGCTGGTTCGCGGTGCGCAGGGCGCGCGAGGTCTCGTACGGGGAGACCGCGCTCACCGCGGCGCTGGGGGCGGTGGTGTGCGGAGTGGTGATGGCGGGGCTCGCGGCCGCCTCGGCGGGAGCGCTCGGGTCGCGGAGGCTGGCGGAGGTGGGGCCGGTGTGGTGGGCCGTGGGGGCGGCGGCGCTGGGGTGGGCGCTGGTGCTGGGGGTGCCGGTGGCTGTGGGGGTGCACGTGTGGCGGAATCGGCCGGCCGGGGGGCCCGTGGGGGCGCCGGATCTGGCGGTGTCCGCCGGGTCCGCCTTCGGCGGGGGGTGGCACGACAGTGGGGTGCGGGAGATTCGGTGGGAGGCGATGCGGAGGGTTGCGGGGGAGTTGGTGCCGGGGATGGGGCCTGAGGTGGTGGCTTCGCCCGTGGCTTCGCCCATGGCTCCGCCCGTGGCTTCGCCGGGTGGGCGGGGGCGGAAGGTGACCGTGGTGGCCGGGCTCGGGGCGGAGCTCGGTGCCCTGCCCGTCCGGGGTTTCGGGGGGGGGGGGGGGGGGGGCCCCGCCCCGCCGGCC
>NZ_JBEYVX010000130.1:0-11989 GCF_040644195.1 Streptomyces sp. NPDC047014
CATATCACACCCCAACCCGTCATTTCTTTTTTTGGGGGTTGTTGATTGTTTTTCGCGGTGGTGGTCTCCGGTCCGGCGCGGGCGGGCGGGGGGGGGCCCGCCGGGCGGAGGGCCCGGCTGGGCCGCCGACCGGGGGGCGGCGGCCGAGCCGGGCCATCGGCCGGAGCGGCCCTGCCGGGCGGGGCCGCATGTGCCGGGGCCGTCGGGCGCGTGGGCGTGCCTGTCGGCCAGAGCTCGCCTGTCGGCCGCCCTCGCCGCGGCGGAGGCCGACCTCCGCGAGCAGTTGCTCGGTGTGGTCGGCCACGGCCCCGAGGCCCGACAGGGGCTGCGGGGAAAGTTGGCGCGCTGGAGCCGGGGCATCCGCGAGGCGTTCACGGCGTCCGAGGTGAGAACCGCGTTGGGGCTCGGGGAGGAGTTCCGCCAGTGGGCCGAGGCTCTTCCCCCGCCGCCCCGGTCCCGAACGGGGCCACGGTGCGGCGGAGTTCGCGGGCGCCCGTGCGCAACGGCCTGCGCCGCCCGCCCGTCCGTACGGAAGGGGCGGCCGCGCGGCGGAACTGGGCAGGGGCGTGCCCATGTCCCGCAGCGGGGTACGGGCTCGCCCGAGCCCGCGACCGCCAGGAGCGGCACGTCCGCGGCCGTCCCGGAGGACGCGCCTCCCGGGAGGGGAGGGGGTCAGGACGCCGCCGGCTGCGGTGCTCGGCGCATCGCCCAGATCGCCGGGCCGCCGCCCGGGAGGGCGGCCTCGCCGAGGAGGGTGAAGCCGAAGTGCTCGTAGAAGGGGAGGTTGTCGGGCTTGGAGGATTCCAGGTAGACCGGCAGGCCCGCCGCGTCCGCCTGGGCCAGGCCCGAGCGCAGCAGGGCCGCGCCGTGGCCCTGGCCGCGGGCGGCCGGGTCGGCGCCTATGACCGCCAGGTACCAGTGCGGCTCGCCCGGCGCGTGCTTGGCGGCCTCCTCCACCGCCGCGCGGAACAGTTCGGCCCGGTCCCCGAGGATGTCCTGGAGCTCGCGGACGGTTTCGGCGTCGGGCACGGCCTTGTCGTGGCCCTCCGGCGACACCCAGAAGGCGGTCGCCGCGCCGGTGCGCTCGCAGACGCCGTGGTGGACGTACTGGCGGGTGAACAGGGTGGTGAAGTACCGGCGCAGGCCCGCCTCGCGGGTGGCCGCGTCGGGGAAGAACCAGCGCATCATCGGGTCGTCGTCGAAGGCCGCGGCCAGGGTGTGGCTGACCAGTCGGGTGTCGTCGAGCGTTGCCGGCTTCGGGGTGTTCGTCACGGTCATACGGGTCATTCTGCATACGAGATGATCTTGTTTCGGGGGCGGGTGGGTCCTCGTCGCCCGGGGCCGGTCGCCCGCGGGTTCTGCTCGCTCGGGCCTGCGCCGGCCGGGTTCCCGCCTCGCGGCGTCGTCCGGCGCACGGCAGCGGAAGACGCGGGCTCACCCGGCAGCATCCCGAGGGGACGGACGGCCTAGTCGGCGGCCGCCACCACTCCCACCCACGCCCCCACCACCAGCAGGCACGCGAACAGCTCCACCAGCACGCTCGTCCCCGCCGCCCGCATCACCGCCCGCGTCGAGGCCCAGGCTTCGCCGTGGGTGCCGAGGCGCAGGCGCTCGCAGAGGTAGATGCCGCCCACGAAGCCCGGTACGGCCCCCAGTACGGGGAGGAGTACGAAGCCCAGCAGCGCGCCCGCGCCCGCGAACACGCCCGTGCGTGCCGTGACGGGCAGTCCCCGCGCCCGGCGGGGCGGCAGCTGCCACTTCACCACCTGCACCACCAGCAACAGCGCGGTCGCGGCCACCAGCAGGGTCCACGCGGGCGCCGAGCGCTCGTGCAGCGCCCACCACAGCAGCCCCGCCCACACCAGCAGGGTCCCGGGCACGCCGGGAATCAGTACGCCGACCAGCCCGAGCGACAGCACCAGACCCACCAGGAGGAGCTGCGGCACGTCCACCCGCCCAGCGTGCCTGACCAGGGGCTACGGGGCCACCCGGCCCCCGCGCCCGTACATGCGGCCGGCGCAAGCGGCTACCGGGTCACCCAGCCGCGCTCGTACGCGTGCCAGCCCAGCTGGAGGCGGGTTGTGACGCCCGCCGCCTCCATCAGGCCCTTGACCCGGCGCTGTACCGTCCGTAGGCCCAGATCCAGGTGCTTGGCCACGCTCGCGTCCGTCATGCCTGCCAGGAGCAGGGAAAGGACCTCCAGGTCCGTGGCGTCGGGGGTGCCCTCGGTCTCCTCCGCCGCGCCCGACGTCCCCAGGCACAGCGGCAGCGACTCCCGCCATACCGCCTCGAACAGGCCCGCCAGGGAATCCAGCAGCCCGGAGGCGTGCACCACCAGTGCGGTCGGCTCCGCGCCGGGCGGCGTGAGCGGGACCATCGCCAGGGTGCGGTCCGCGATCAGCAGCTTGGCCGGGACCCGCGCGGTCACCCGTACGTGCACTCCGCGCGCCAGTGCCGTGGACGCCTCCTGGATCCCGTTCGGCAGGGTCAGCGCGTCCCGCTGGATGACCACGCGGTGGTCGACGTCGCGGGGCGGGGGCTCCTCCGGGTGGCCGGGTGGGGGCTGGGGCGGTTCCGTGAGCAGCGCGCAGACCTCGTGGCGGGCGGCCAGCCGGAGCTGGTGGAAGCGGTGCGCCACCGCGCTCGCGCCCTGCACCACCTCGACGAGGTCGTGCACCGCGGGCTCGGCCGCCTCCGCGCGGTACTCCTGCGCCAGCCGGGCGGCGGCCAGCTCGGCCCGTTCCAGTTCCTGGCGCTGCCGGGTGAGCAGGGCCTCCAGCGCGACCCCCGGCGGGGCCGCCACCCACCGGCCCGGCCGGGCCGAGGAGCGGGCGGCGAGGCCGTGGCGCTCCAGGTGGCGCAGGGTGCGTTCGGTCTGCGGTACCGGCAGGGTCAGCCGGTGCGCGAGGTCGGGCACCTCGGCGGCACCCAGCGCGACCAGCGCCCGGTACGCCGACTCCTGGCCCTCGTCCAGCCCTATGGCACCCAGCAACCCGCCCACCACCTTTCGACACCCTCCGGCACGCTTACGACGCGGCGCCCGGCGGAAAACGGCCACGGCGCGAACCCGCCGCGGCCATCATCGCCGCTGGTCGGGGGTCCTTGCCATGGTGCGGGCGGTGGGGGTGGGGTCAACCGCCGCTGGTGGTGTGGGACTTGCGCGGGGTTGACGGGCAATGCGGGGGTTGGCCGGAATTCGGGCGGGGGGAGGGCTGCGTCCGGTATCGGGGGCCGGGTCCTGTCCGGCGGGGGAGTTGGCGGGGGCGGGCCGGAACGGGTTTGCGGGGTCCGCTGGTTCCTGCGGGTGGGGCGGGGCGGAAGTGTTCCGGCGGGCGGCGGTCCGGAGGGGCCTTTTCGCGCATTCGGCGTTTTCGGTGCGCACCGGGGGCCGAGAATGAGGGCATGAGTCAGCGGGGCGCGGACGACTGGTGGCAGAAGCTGTACGAGGACCCGGAGCCGGGCAGCCCGGCCGGTCCTCCGGATCCCGATCCGGGCGACACCCTGGAGAACCGCTTCCGCTCGGCGGCGGGCGTCACGGCCCGCGAGCCGTCGCCCCCGCCGGATTCCCCTTCCGGGGCGCAGCCCGCCAGTGCGGTGGGGCCGTCGCGGGAGACGCCCTCGGCGGTGCCGCCCCGGGCAGCCGGCTCGTGGCAGGCTGCCGGCCCGTTGCAGCCTGCGGGCCCGTCGCCGGAGGCCCCTGTCGCGGTGCCGCCCCGGGCAGCGAGCCCGTCGCAAGCTGCGGGCCCGTCGCGGCCTGCGGGCCCGTCGCCGGAGGCTCCTGCCGCGGTGCCGCCGCCGCCAGCCGCCGACCCGCCCTTGCCGGACGCGGCCCCGAGCCGCCCGGCGTCGCCGCCTGCGGTGGGCGCTGCGTCGCCGGAGGCCCCGGGCGCCCCCTGGCAGGACGCTCCGCGCGTGGTGGGTATGCCCCGCAACCCGGCCGCTTCCCCTGGCCGCTCAGCGGCGGAGGGGACTCCTGCGGAGGGACCGCCGCCGCACGCGGCCGAGTCGGCCGGCCCGCCGGTCGCCCCGCCCGCGCCGCCGCCACTGCCGGGCCGGCCCGGCAACCCTTCGGCACCGGTGCCCGGCCTGCACGCCCCCCGCCCGATGGCTCCTCCTGGCTCCCGGCCGGTGGACGGGGCTCCTGCGGAGCAGCCGCCGCATGCGGTCGAGTTGGGTGGCACGCCGGTTGGGCCGCGCGCCGAGCCGCAGGACGGTTCACCCGTGACGGATGCGGCCCGCCGCCCGTCGGGCGACGGGGCTTCCGTGGCTTCGTCGGACGGGCCGCCGGGGCCGGCGTCCGGCCTGGGTGTCCCCTCGCAGGACGGTCCGGGTGCGGCTCCGAGGCGACCAGCCTCGCCGCCCGTTGGGGGGCCGGCGTCGGGAGGTGCGGCTGCTGAGGCTGGGCCGGATGGGGCACCTGTGGTTCCGGGTCCTCGGGACGGCTCCGGTGGGGTGGGTGTTCCGCCGCTGCCGTCGGGGACGCCGGGGTATCCGGGTGTGCCGGTGCGCGGTGAAGGGTACGGGTCACCGTTCGCCGCCGGTGGGGCGACCGTTCCTGCGCCCGCGCAGGCGGCCACCGTCCCGGTACCGCCGAGGTTCGCTGCAACGCCTCGTCAGGAGCCGGGGGCGGTGCCTCCTGTGCCGCCGGTACCGCCGGGGCCGCCCTTCGACGGCCAAGTTCCGCCGTCGCACGGGGCGCCCGTCCCGTCCGGTGGACGGGCCTCGGCCGAAGGTACGCATGCCCCTCCGCCGGTACCGCCCGCCGTTGTCGGGGTGTCCGATGAGCGGCACGTGCCGGCACCGCCTGCCGCCGCGCCCGTGCCGCCTGCCCGGCGGGCTTGGGCGGGCGAGGGGGCGCCGATTCCGCCGCTGCCGTCCAGTGCTCCCGTTCCGCCCGCCGCGCAGGCGCCGGCCGAGGTCTCGGCCGGGTCGGCCTCCTCGGCGGATGCGGTGGGGAGGATGCCGGGCTCGCCCTCGCCGGCCGACACACCCGGTGTACCCACTGCGCGGGCACCCTTTTCCACGGAGGGGGTCGGTCCGGTGCCGGCTTCGCCGCCGCCCGCCGCGCCCGTCCCGCCCACCACGCAGGCGACCCCCGTGCGGTCGGAGGCAGGCGGTGGGGTGACGGGTTTGCCGCCATCGGCCCACGGACCCGACGCACCCGCCGCGCAGGAGCCCGCCGTGCGGTCGGCCTCCCCGGCGGAGGCGGGCGGGGGGATGCCCGGTTCGCCGTTGTCGGCCGGTACACCTGGTGTACCCGGTGTGCAAGCGACCCCCGTGCGGTCGACGCCCCCGGCGGACGCGGTGGGCAGGATGCCGGGTTCGCCGCCGTCGGTCAACGCACCGGGCGCAGACGCCCCGCAGGCGTCCCCCCTGAGGGCGCCGTCCTCCGCGGAGGCGGGCGGGGGCATGCCCGGTTCGCTGCCGCTGACCAGCGCGCCCGCCGCCCGCGAGCCCGCCCAAGCACCCCCGCAGCCGCCCCCCGCCCCCACGGCGGCCTCCGCGCCCCCCGTCCCCGTCCGCCCCCCGCGTCCGCCCGATCCCCGGGCCGGTGGCCTGACCGGTTACGCGCTCGGTGGGGTCGATGTGCCGCCCGTGCCGGATGATGAGCCGGTCGCGCGTATGCCGCGGGTGCGGCCCGGCGTGGGGTATCTGGGGGATCGGGCGCCCACCTATGCCGCCGAGCCGGGGGTCCTGCCGCTCGCCGATCCCGGTGGGGTCCATGCGCTGGTGCCCGATACCGTGCTCGAAGGGGGGCGCCACGGGCGGTACACCCTCCGGGCCGCCTCCGTCCGCGGGGATTCCGCGCGCTACCGCGGCGAGGTCCGGCGGGACTTTCTGCTCACCGCCCGGTTCGGCGGCGGGGACGACGGGCTCGTGCTCGTCGCGCTCGCCGGCGGCGGCCGCGCCGCGCCCGGCGCGGCCGAGGCCGCCGCCGAACTGTGCCGTACCGTCGCCGCGGCCGTCGGCCGCAGTCAGGCGCGGCTCGCCGAGGACATCCGCGCCGGCCGCCGCGACGCGCTCCGCTCCGGCCTCCAGCGCCTCACCGACCGCGGCTACGGCCGACTGCGGGCCCGCGCCGCCGAGCTCGGGCTCGCGGAGGCGGAGTACACCGCCGGTCTGCGCGGGCTGCTGCTCCCCGTCGACCCCGAATGCCCCACCCGGGTGTGCTTCGGCGCCGGCGCGGGCGGGCTGTTCCGGCTGCGCGCGGGCCAGTGGCAGGACCTGGAGGACGGCACACCGCCGCCCCGGGACACCCCCGACCCCGCCTTCCGCTTCCGCGCCTCCGTGGCCCGTACGGGCGACACCCTGCTGCTGTGTTCCGGCGGGCTCGCCGTCCCGATGCGGGAGGAGCCCGCGCTGCCCGCCGAGCTCGCCGCCCGCTGGGCGGAGGCCGAGCCGCCGGGCCTGCCCGCCTTCCTCGCCGACACCCAGCTTCGCCTCAAGGGCTACGCCGACGACCGCACGGCCGCCGCCGTCTGGGAGGCGTGAGCGGCGCATGCATGGCTGGATGGAGGGGCACGCGGCGGAGAACCGGACCGACCGGAGCCCGGGAAAGGTGCCCCCTCATGGCCAAGCAGAACGTGGCGGAGCAGTTCGTCGACATCCTGGTACGCGCCGGGGTCCGCCGGATGTACGGAGTGGTCGGCGACAGCCTCAACCCGGTGGTCGACGCGATCCGCCGCACCGACGGCATCGACTGGATCCAGGTCCGCCACGAGGAGACGGCCGCCTTCGCCGCGGGCGCCGAGGCCCAGATCACCGGACGGCTCGCCGCCTGCGCCGGCTCCTGCGGCCCGGGGAACCTGCACCTGATCAACGGGCTGTACGACGCCCAGCGCTCCATGGCCCCCGTCCTCGCCCTGGCCTCGCAGATCCCCTCCAGCGAGATCGGCCTCGCCTACTTCCAGGAGACCCACCCCGACCGGCTCTTCCGCGAGTGCAGCCACTACAGCGAGCTGATCTCCAACCCGGCCCAGATGCCCCGGCTGCTCCAGACGGCCGTCCAGCACGCCATCGGCCGCAGCGGCGTCAGCGTGGTGGCGCTGCCCGGGGACATCGCCGCCAAGCCGGCGCCCGAGAAGGCCGTGGAACACGCTCTGGTCACCTCGCGGCCGACCGTGCGGCCCGGTGACGGCGAGATCGAGAAGCTGGTCCGGCTCGTGGACGAGGCCGACCGGGTCACCCTGTTCTGCGGCAGCGGCACGGCCGGCGCGCACGCCGAGGTCATGGAGTTCGCCGGCCGCGTCAAGGCGCCCGTCGGGCACGCCCTGCGAGGGAAGGAGTGGATTCAGTACGACAATCCTTACGACGTCGGCATGAGTGGGCTGCTCGGGTACGGCGCCGCCTACGAGGCCACCCACGAGTGCGATCTGCTGATCCTGCTCGGCACGGACTTCCCCTACAACGCCTTCCTCCCCGACGACGTGAAGATCGTCCAGGTGGACATCCGCCCCGAACACCTGGGCCGCCGCTCGCAGTTGGACCTGGCCGTCTGGGGTGACGTACGGGAGACCCTGCGGGCCCTGAACGCGCGCGTGCGGGTGAAGTCCGACCGCCGTTTCCTCGACCGGATGCTCAAGAAGCACGCCGACGCCCTCGAAGGGGTGGTCAAGGCGTACACCCGCAAGGTGGAGAAGCGCACGCCGATCCATCCCGAGTACGTGGCCGCCGTACTCGACGAACTCGCTGACGATGACGCGGTGTTCACCGTCGACACCGGCATGTGCAATGTCTGGGCCGCGCGCTATCTTTCCCCGAACGGCAGACGCCGCATCATCGGCTCGTTCAGCCATGGCTCCATGGCCAACGCCCTCCCGCAGGCCATCGGCGCGCAGTTCACCGATCGCGGACGTCAAGTGGTGTCGATGTCCGGCGACGGCGGTTTCTCCATGCTGATGGGAGATTTCCTCACCCTGGTGCAGTACGACCTACCCGTCAAAGTGGTCCTCTTCAACAACTCCTCCCTCGGAATGGTCGAGTTGGAGATGATGGTTTCCGGCCTCCCCTCCTACGGCACGCACAACACGAACCCGGACTTCGCGGCGATCGCCCGCGCGGCGGGCGCGTACGGGGTGCGCGTGGAGAAGCCCAAGCAGCTCACCGGGGCTTTGAAGGAGGCGTTCCGGCACCCCGGACCGGCTCTGGTGGATATCGTCACCGACCCCGACGCCTTGTCCATTCCGCCGAAAATCAGCGCCGAGATGGTGACCGGATTCGCACTGTCCGCCAGCAAGATCGTGCTCGACGGCGGGGTGGGCCGGATGATCCAGATGGCTCGATCCAACCTCCGCAACGTTCCCCGCCCCTGAGGCCGAAGGAGTGCGGATCCCCCCGGAGGGCATGCATCCCGTAGACCTGTTCGAGAGCGTGCACACCGGAGGGACATCGCCGTGCGGGTGGGGGCGAAGACGGGGAAGCTGTGGAAAAGGGGGACGCCGGTACCACGCGAACCCTCCGGCGCGGACGGCGCGGTATCGGCCGAGACGCTGCGGATCCATCGGAGCGTACGGCGGGCCGACCTGAAAGCCGTGTCCGAAGTGCGGCGCGCGTTACGGGAGTTGATGCGCCAGCGCTGCCGGTCCGATGCCGCCGAGGCGGCCGAGTTGCTGATCACCGAGATCGTCACCAACGCCCTCGTCCATACCGACCGGGGAGCCGAGGTGTCGGCCAGTCTCACCGCCACCCGCTTACGGGTGGAGGTCCGGGACTACGCCGCACGCCGGCCCCGGCCGTACGTACCGACCGCCGACGACGGTACGCACGGCCGGGGCCTCATTCTCGTCCAGGCGCTCGCCGACGACTGGGGCGTCGACGCCCTGGCCCTCGGCAGCGGCAAGGTGGTGTGGTTCGAGATCGACGCGGGCCGCGAGAGCGTATGACCGCGTGAGCGTGTGAGCGCGTACGACGGAGGGCCCGCCTGATCGGACGGGCCCTCCGGGTTCCCCTCATCGGGGGAGATCAGCCGAACTGCTGCTCCAGATCCTTCAGTTTGCGCTCCAGTGAATCCAGCCGGGGAATGGTCTGGGTGTCGTCCTCGGCGGTGAGGTCCACCGTCCGGGGGCCGGTCACGTCAAGGGAGTCGGACGGGTTGACGGCCTGGAGGGAGGGCCGGCGCCGCAGGGGCAGCTGTCCCGCTTCCGGTATGGCCGGCTCCGCGCCGACCGGCGCGGAGCCCGCTCCCTGGGTCAGCTCCGGCAGATCGACCTGGCGGCCGCGTGACCGCCCGAACGCCCGGTGCTGGCGGCCGAGCGCCCTGATGCGCGCCCGGTCCAGACGGTGCTGCTCCCGCCTGCGGTGCCGGTCCTGCTCCCGCTCCTTCTTGTCCTCGCGCACCTCGTCCACGGCCTCGTCGAGGGTGCGTACCCCCTCCAGCAGCATGAGCGACCAGGCGCCGAAGGTCTCCCGGGGGGCCCGCAGCCAGCGGACCATCCGGATCTGCGGCAACGGCCGCGGGATCAGGCCCTGTTCGCGCAGCGCCGCGCGGCGCGTCTGCTTGAGGGCGCGGTCGAAGAGCACCGCCGCCGAGAGCGACATCCCGGCGAAGAACTGCGGGGCCCCGTCGTGGCCGAGGCCGCGCGGCGCGTGCACCCAGTTGAACCAGGCGGCCGCGCCCGCGAACAGCCACACCAGCATGCGCGAGCCGAGGGCCGCGTCACCGTGGCTGGCCTCGCGCACGGCGAGCACCGAGCAGAACATGGCCGCGCCGTCCAGGCCGAACGGCACCAGGTACTCCCAGCCCCCGGAGAGGTTGAGGTTCTGCCGGCCGAAGCCGACCAGCCCGTGGAAGGAGAGTGCGGCGGCCACCGCCGCACAGCAGAAGAGCAGGACGTAGGAGGCCGTTCCGTAGACCGCCTCCTTGCGCCGCCGCCGCTCCTCGCTGCGCTCCCAGCTGTCGTCGGCCGCCGCCTTCTCGCTCTCCCGCCGGCCCCGGGCCAGTACCGCAACCGCCGCAAGTACGCCCAGGATCAGCAGGCTGCCGGGCAGCAGCCAGTCCAGCGAGATGTCGGTCAGTCTCATGCGGATGTCCCTTGCCTCGCGTATGCGGTCGTGCGGCTTTCCGGTTTCCGGGCGCCATAGTGGCGCAGCCGGGGTGCCGTGCACGCGGGTTTCGGGGCAAGTGGACGCCATCGGGGGGCGGGGCCCGCCGGATAGGGTGTTGTTGCTCGAACTGGCACCCGTTCAGGCGCGGTTGTGTTCGAGTGGGGTCACCGTGACGGGTGGGGTCAGGCGGCCTCGGCCGTGAGCCGGGCGACCCGGTCGGCGTCGCAGGTGCGGGGACAGGTCACACAGGTGTCGTCCGGCCGGATGGTGTAGAAGAAGCAGCAGCTGGCCCGGTCCCGTGTGGGCAGGGCGGCGCCGTCGGGGGCCGTGAGGGTACGGAAACCGGCGCCCCCGGTGTACGGGGCCGTCGAGCCCGGCAGCAGTGCCTCCAGCTCCTCCCGGGTACGCTGCTCCTCGCCGAGCAGCTGGCCGACGTACCAGAGGCTTTCGACCACCTCGTCGGCGACCATGCCCCACAGGGCGCGCCGGCCCCGCCGCATGCGCGGGGCGAAACCTTCCAGCACCGGGCCGAGGTGCTGGGCCACCGCAGCCCGCACCTCACCGCGCAGCGCCTCCTCGTCGGGCACGACACGGGCCCCGGGGAGGACGGCCGCCGGATCGTCCGGCAGGCAGGCGAAGCCCTCGATGTGGACGGACATCCGGCCCTGGGTCCGGTGGAAGGCCACCCGCTCCACGGGGAGCAGGGGGACCCGCCGGTCCAGGAACCAGGGGAGCGTGATCAGCAGGCAGGCGGGCCACGCGTACCGGTGCAGGCCGAAGGTGGCGATCACGTCGGGCCGGCCCTGGGTGCCGTAATCCCTCAGGACCTGGGCGTTGTCCCAGGCGAGGAAGGCGTCCAGGGCGGGGCCGCCCGCCGCCAGCTCGTCCGCGCCGACCCACCCCACACCGCGAGGGGAGGGTTCGTCCGCGGACCGCTCGACGACGCGCAGTCCGGCGTACGCGTCGGCCAGCCGGGCGTACGCCTGCGCCACCGCTGAGCCGGGCGGGGCGGAGGTGACGGCCGGGAGGGTCGACGCGGGCATGACGGACCACCGAATCACACGATCGTTGACAGGTAAGCCTTACCTTACCTGATCGGTGGCGGAACGCACCCCTCGGTGCCGGGGGGTGCGTCACCTATTCTCGGGACAGGTCAGGACCCGGAGGAGGACCGAGTGCACGAGACGGCCCACGCCCGGGTACCGGCACAGAAACAGCGCAAGGTGCTGCGGCATTCGGTGCGCGGGCAGGTGCTCGATGCCCTGCGGGCGGCGCTGGTGGACGGGGAGCTCGTCCCGGGGGAGATCTACTCCGGGCCGGCGCTGGGGGAGCGGTTCGGG
Source organism: Streptomyces sp. NPDC047014 (assembly GCF_040644195.1). NCBI lineage: Bacteria > Bacillati > Actinomycetota > Actinomycetes > Kitasatosporales > Streptomycetaceae > Streptomyces > Streptomyces sp. NPDC047014. The sequence continues at coordinate 11,385 of NZ_JBEYVX010000130.1, forward strand.
GTCTCGGCGACGCCGGTGCGCGAGGCGATGCAGCAGCTGGCGGCGGAGGGGGCGGTGGAGTGCCTGCCGAACCGGGGCTTCCGGGTGCTGTCGCGGACGCCGCGGGAGCGGGCGGAGCTGGCGGAGGTGCGGGCGCTGCTGGAGGTGCCGGTGATGCTGCGGCTGGCCCGTACCGTGCCGGCGGCGGCCTGGGAGGGGCTGCGGGCGGAGGCGGCGGCCACGGCCGCGGCTGCTGCCGCGGGGGATGTGCCGGGGTACGCGGAGGCGGACCGGGCGTTTCACCGGGCGGTGCTCGGGCTGGGGGGCAACGGGCAGCTGGTGCAGGTGGCGGAGGAGCTGCACCGGCGGGCGCAGTGGCCCCTGCCGGGGGCTCCGCGGGTTCGGCGGGCGGATCTTGTCGCTGACGCGGCTGAGCATTCGGCTTTGCTGGAGGCGTTGATCGCGGGGGATCTGGCCGTGGTGGAATCCCTGGCCCGCGAACACTTCGCCGGCGCCTGACTCCCCGCCGGGCCCGCGCCTCAAACGCCTCCAGCAAAGCCGAATGCTCAGCCGCGTCAGCGACAAGATCCGCCCGCCGAACCCGCGGAGCCCCCGGCAGGGGCCAC
>NZ_JBEYVX010000131.1:0-11725 GCF_040644195.1 Streptomyces sp. NPDC047014
CTGACCTATTGGAGACCTGGCTGCGCCACTACCGCGAGATTCCCGCGCCTCAAACGCCGGCGGGGCTGGATTCGGTGCCGGCAGGTCAGTGGGTACTGCGGCGGGCCGTGAATTCTGTGTCTCTGATGACGCGTTGGGCGTTGCCCCAGGTCAGGAGGGACAGTTCGGGTTCTGTCCAGCCGCGTTCCAGGAGTTCCGCGATCAGGCGGGGGTAGCCCGAGGGGTCGGTCAGGCCCGTCGGGTGGAGGGCCGCGCGCTCGGTGCCGAAGGCCGCGCCGAGGCCCACGCACTCCGGGCCCGCGACGGCCCGTACATGGTCCAGGTGGTCCGCCACCGCGTGCAGGGAGTCCCCGGTGCGCGCGGTGTCGAAGGTGACCATCGCCAGGCCGTTCGCCTCGCGCAGCGCGGTCAGGACCTCGTCGTCGGCGTTGTCCGGGTGCGGGGTGAGGGCCGCCGCGCCGGTGTTCGAGATGATCACCGGGGCTTTGGAGGCGGCCGCGATCCGGCGGGCCACCGCCGACGGGCAGCCCGTGAGGTCCAGCAGGACCGCCAGCCGGTTCGCCTCGCGCACCACCTCGTGGCCGAAGGCCGTCAGACCCTCCCGCGCCCAGGGCGCCCCCGCGGGCGCGAGGCTCCGTACGCCCAGTGCGTGGAAGGCGCGCAGCGCGCCCAGGGAGTCCGTCAGGGTGCGGCCGGGCACCGGGCCGAGGAAGGAGGCGATCCGGCCGCGGTTGCGGGCGTCGGCCAGGTCGTCGGCGCTCAGGGCCAGGCGCAGGCTGTCGGGGTAGCGGCGCAGCAGGGCCAGCGCGGCGTCGATCTGCTCCAGGGTGTCCGCGACGACCTGGTCGGTGGCGCCCGCGCCGGACGGGCCGTCCGGGGGCACGAGCAGGGACCAGAACTGCGCGCCCACTCCCCCGGCGCGCAGCCGGGGGATGTCGGTGTCGACGCCCGCGTCGGAGGTCTCGATGTCGAGGTACGGGCTCTGGCGCAGGGTCCAGACGAGGGTGTTGCAGCCGTCCACCACGGGGTGCACGGCGAGCAGCGCGGCGGCCCGGTCGAGGGTGCTCGCCGCCGCGGGGGCGGGGAGGTCGTCGGCCCCGATGCCCACGGCGTGCGGGTCGTCCTGCAGGTCGGCCATGGCGTGCGCTCCGGTCATCGGGGGCAGCGGGGAGGTCGCTGCCACCGTGACACGCGGGGCGGTCGGGACGCCCGGCGGATGCGGCATTCGGGTGGCGGGACCCGTGCCGTGAGCCGCCGGGCGGGCCGGGGTCAGAGGCAGGCGTTGGACGGCGGGCGGGTGGCGGTGAGCTCGCGGGAGACGGCCTCCGCGTCCCGCAGCGCGCGCACCGCGTTGGACCAGGTCAGCTTGGCCAGGTCGGCCCGGGACCAGCCGCGCGTCAGGAGCTCCGCGACCAGGTTCGGGTAGCCCGCGACGTCGTCCAGCCCGGCGGGGGTGAAGGCGGTGCCGTCGTAGTCCCCGCCGATGCCGATGTGGTCGACGCCGGCGACCTCGCGCATGTGGTCGAGGTGGTCGGCGACGGTGGCGGCCGTGGCCACGGGCCGGGGGCGGGCCGCCTCGAAGGCGCGGTGCAGGGCCATCGCCTCGGGGGTGGTGTCCAGGTGGTGCAGGCCGTGCGCGCGCAGGTTCTCGTCGGCGGCGAGGGTCCACTCCACCGCCTCCGGCAGGATGAACTTCGGGACGAAGGTGGCCATGGCCACGCCCCCGTTGGCCGGGAGCATCGCCAGCACGTCGTCGGGGATGTTGCGCGGGTGGTCGCAGACGGCGCGGGCCGAGGAGTGGGAGAAGACCACGGGCGCCGCCGACACCTCCAGCGCGTCCCGCATGGTGGTCGCGGCGACGTGCGAGAGGTCCACGAGCATGCCGGTGCGGTTCATCTCGCGCACGACCTCGCGGCCGAAGTCGCTCAGACCGCCGTGCCGGGGCTCGTCGGTCGCGGAGTCCGCCCAGTCGATGGTGTCGTTGTGGGTGAGCGTCATGTAGCGCACGCCCAGCCGGTGCAGGGCGCGCAGGGTGGCGAGGGAGTTGTTGATGGAGTGGCCGCCCTCGGCGCCCATCAGGGAGGCGATCCGGCCCTCGGCGCGGGCCGCCTCCATGTCGTCGGCCGTCAGCGCCCGGACGAGGTCGCCGGGGTAGCGGTCGATCAGCTGCGCGACGGCGTCGATCTGCTCCAGGGTGGCGCTGACCGCCTGGTCCCCCGCGTAGTCGGAGCGGACGTACACCGACCAGAACTGCGCGCCGACACCCCCGGCGCGCAGCCGGGGGATGTCGGTGTGCAGGTGTGCCGACTGGTCGTCGGCGAGGTCCCGCTGTGCCAGGTCGTAGCGGACCTGTTGGCGCAGCGCCCAGGGCAGGTCGTTGTGGCCGTCCACGACGGGGTGTTCGGCCAGCAGTTCACGCGCCTCGTCCAGACGCCGCGCCGCGCTCACTTGCCGAATCCGAAGGACTCCGCGTTCGCGACCTTGGTGCGCAGGCGCTTGCCCTTCTCGGTGGCCTGGTCGTTCAGCTCCTGCTGGAAGTCGCGCATCCGGGCCAGCAGCTCGGTGTCGTGCGCGGCGAGCATCCGTACCGCCAGCAGGCCCGCGTTGCGTGCCCCGGCGACCGAGACGGTGGCGACGGGCACGCCCGCCGGCATCTGCACGATCGACATCAGCGAGTCCATGCCGTCGAGGTACTTGAGCGGCACCGGCACGCCGATGACGGGCAGCGGGGTGACGGAGGCGAGCATGCCGGGCAGGTGGGCCGCGCCGCCCGCGCCGGCGATGATCGCCTTGAGGCCCCGGCCGGCCGCCTGCTCGCCGTACTCGATCATCTCGCGCGGCATGCGGTGCGCGGAGACGACGTCGACCTCGTAGGGGATCTCGAACTCGTCGAGGGCCTTGGCTGCCGCCTCCATGACGGGCCAGTCCGAGTCGGAGCCCATCACGATTCCGACGACGGGGCCTGCGGCGGTGGTGCTCATTCGGTGACCGTTCCTCTGAGGTAGTCGGCAGCGTGGCGTGCGCGCTCCAGCACATCGTCCAGGTCGTCGCCGTAGGTGTTGACGTGGCCGACCTTGCGACCGTGTTTCACGTCCTTGCCGTACATGTGGATCTTGAGCTGGGGGTCGTGCGCCATGCAGTGCAGGTACCCCGCGTACATGTCGGGGTAGTCCCCGCCCAGGACGTTCGCCATGACCGTCCAGGGGGCGCGGGCGCGCGGGTCGCCCAGGGGGAGGTCGAGGACCGCCCGGACGTGGTTGGCGAACTGCGAGGTCACGGCCCCGTCCTGGGTCCAGTGGCCGCTGTTGTGCGGGCGCATGGCCAGTTCGTTGACGAGGATGCGGCCGTCGGTGGTCTCGAAGAGCTCCACGGCCAGGTGGCCGGTCACGCCCAGCTCCTTGGCGATGCGCAGGGCCAGGCCCTGGGCCTCGCCCGCCAGCTCCTCGGAGAGGTTCGGGGCGGGGGCGATCACCGTGTCGCAGACGCCGTCCACCTGGACGGACTCCACGACCGGGTAGGCGACGGCCTGCCCGTGCGGGGAGCGGACGATGTTCGCCGCGAGCTCGCGGACGTAGTCCACCTTCTCCTCGGCGAGCACGGGTACGCCCGCCTGGAAGGGCGCCGCCGCGTCCTGCGGGGTGCGGACGAACCACACCCCCTTGCCGTCGTAGCCGCCGCGCACGGTCTTGAGGATGACGGGGAAGCCGCCCACCTCCTGCGCGAAGGCGGCCACGTCGTCCGGATCGCTCACGATCCGGTGGCGGGGGCTGGGCGCGCCGATCGCGTCGAGCCGGGCGCGCATCACCCCCTTGTCCTGGGCATGGACCAAAGCGTCGGGCCCCGGGCGGACGGGGATGCCGTCCGCTTCCAGGGCCCGCAGGTGCTCCGTGGGTACATGCTCGTGGTCGAAGGTGATCACGTCACAGCCGCGCGCGAAGGCGCGCAGCGTCTCCAGGTCGCGATAGTCGCCGATGACGACGTCGCTCACGACCTGGGCCGCCGAGTCCTGTGGAGTGTCACTCAGGATCTTGAATCTGATGCCGAGGGGGATACCCGCCTCGTGGGTCATGCGGGCGAGCTGACCGCCGCCGACCATGCCGACTACCGGGAACGTCACCTCTCCAGGGTATCCGCCGGTATTCGGCCATCGGGACCCGCCTGCGCGCGGCACTGGCCCGATCCCCTCCGTGTGCCGTGCGTCGCAGGGTGCGGGAAGGCACAGACGGAGCACAGGGGGGAGACTTAGCATGGTCGGGTTGACCGGGAAATCCGTACGCCCCGTAAGCGGGCGGTGACCGACAGGACTGACCTGCTGATGAGAGTGCCGGGCGGAACCGTCCTCGAACGCGTACGCGGCCTCGTACGGGAGGTCGCCAAGTTCGGCGCGGTCGGCGGCCTGGGCGTCCTCGTCAACCTGGGTGTCTTCAACCTCATCCGCCACACGACGGACCTGCAGGTGGTCCGGGCGAGCGTGATAGCCACGGCGGTGGCCATCGCCACCAACTACCTGGGCTTCCGCTATTTCGCCTACCGGGACCGCGCCCGGAGCGGCCGAACCCGCGAGATGGTCCTCTTCGCCGCGTTCAGCGGGATCGGCCTGGTCGTCGAGAACGGCGTGCTCTACACGGCCACGTACGGCTTCGGCTGGGACGGGCCCGTCGCGAGCAATGTGTTCAAGTTCATCGGCATCGCGACCGCGACCGTCTTCCGTTTCTGGTCCTACCGGACCTGGGTGTTCAAGGCCCTGCCGCCGGTGGCTCCGGCCGCTTCGGCGCCGGATCCGGCCGCGCCGGCACCCCGGCCGGGGCGCAGGGCGGAGCCGGTGGCCGAGCCGGGGCGCAGGGCCGAGCCGGAGCCCGAGCCGCTGCCGGAGCCGGCGCCCGCGAACAACTAGCGCCCCGGTCCCGGACAGGGACGGACTAGCGGACGGTCGCCGGCGGATCGGGCCGTTCCGGGGCCGTCCGGCTGAGGAAGAGCGCGAAGACCGCCGGATGCGCCTGGAGCAGTTCCAGCCGGCCCCCGTCCGCCTCCGCGAGGTCCCGGGCGACGGCGAGGCCGATGCCGGTGGAGTTGCGGCCGCTGATGGCCCGCTCGAAGATCCGGTTCCCGAGGTCCGGCGGGACCCCGGGCCCCTCGTCCGTGACCTCCAGCACCGCCTGGTTGCCGACGACCCGGGTCCGCAGGGCCACCGTGCCGCCGCCGTGCATGAGGGCGTTCTCCACCAGCGTGGCCAGGACCTGGGAGACCGCGCCGGGGGTGCCCACGGCCCGTACGCCCTGCCTTCCGGAGCGCACGATGGCCCGGCCGGCGCTGCGGTAGGCCGGCCGCCACTCCTCCACCTGCTGTTTGACGACCTCGTCCAGGTCGAAGGGGACCGCCGAGCCGGTCCGGGGGTCCCGCGAGTTCGTCAGGAGCCGCTGCACCACGTCCGTGAGCCGTTCCACCTGGGTGAGGGCGATCGTCGCCTCCTCCCGGACGGTGTCCAGGTCCTCGGTGACGGTGATCTCCTCCAGCCGCATCGACAGCGCGGTGAGCGGGGTGCGCAGCTGGTGGGAGGCGTCGGCGGCGAGTCTGCGCTCGGCGGTGAGCATCCGGCCGATCCGCTCGGCGCTGGAGTCCAGTACGTCCGCGACCCGGTCCAGCTCGGGGACCCCGTACCGCTTGTGGCGCGGCCGGGGGTCGCCCGAGCCCAGCCGTTCCGCCGTCTCGGCGAGGTCGGTGAGCGGGGAGGCCAGCCGGTTGGCCTGCCGGACGGCGAGGAGTACGGCGGCCACGACGGCCAGCAGTGCCACCGCGCCGACCACCGCGAGGGTCCGTACGACCTCCCGGGTGACGGTGGAGCGGGACTCCTCCACCACGACGGTCTCGCCCTGCTCGCCTCGGGCGGTGCCGCGCACCACGCTGTCGGGGATCGGCTCGCCCACCTCGACGGCGGGCTGGCCGGGCACGGTGATCCGGGCGTAGTGGCCGGCGTCCAGCTGCTCGGAGAGCGCCGCCGGGTCGGTCGGCTTCCGCTCCAGGACGTTCGCCTCGACGATGCCGGCCAGCCGCAGCGCCTCGGCCTCGACGCGGTCCTGGGCGCTGCTGGTGATGGTGCGGGTCTCCACGATGACGAGGGAGACCCCGAAGACGGCGATGACGACGAGCACCACGGCGAGCGTGGACTGGATCAGACGGCGGCGCATGGCCTAGGGGCTCAGCTCTTCTCGAAGCGGAAACCGACGCCGCGCACGGTGGCGATGTAGCGGGGGTTGGCGGCGTCGTCGCCCAGCTTCTTGCGCAGCCAGGAGATGTGCATGTCGAGGGTCTTGGTGGAGGACCACCAGGTGGTGTCCCAGACCTCGCGCATCAGCTGGTCGCGGGTGACGACCCGGCCGGCGTCGCGCACGAGCACGCGCAGCAGGTCGAACTCCTTGGCGGTGAGCTGGAGCTCCTCCTCGCCCATCCAGGCGCGGTGCGACTCGACGTCGATCCGCACGCCGTGGGTGGCGGGCGGCTGGACGGCCTCGGCGGCGCCGCGCCGGAGCAGGGCCCGGACCCGGGCGAGCAGTTCGGCGAGCCGGAAGGGCTTGGTCACGTAGTCGTCGGCGCCGGCGTCCAGGCCCACCACGGTGTCGACCTCGTCGGCGCGCGCGGTGAGCACGAGGATGGGGAATCCGTGCCCCTCAGCGCGCAGCCGGCGGGCGACTTCCAGCCCGTCCATGCCCGGCAGGCCCAGGTCCAGGACGACGAGGTCGACGCCGCCCTGCAGTCCCGCGTCCAGGGCGGTTGGGCCGTCCTCCCGGACCTCGACCTCGTACCCCTCCCGGCGCAGGGCGCGGGCCAGGGGTTCCGAGATGGATGCGTCGTCCTCGGCGAGCAGTACACGCGTCATGTGGGTGATGGTAGTGCGCGGTGACCGGATCGAGAGGCCCGCCGGCGGACCCCTTCCGATCTGGGTTTATGAACTACTAAGCGCCTTCGAATATGGCCGATCGGTTCCCGACTCGCCTTGTGATCCATCTCTCAAGTCCTTTCATATGGCGCAGTGTCGTGTCGTATGGTGGCGAGACGCCTGATGCAATACCTGAGGGACCTTTGTGCCGAAAACCAGTGCCTAGGTCTCTATTTCTGTCCTGAACCGGACGGGCAGCCTTGTCCGAGGCCCCCGTCGGGCCGCGAGGACAGCGAATGACGGCGGTACCCAGAGGCGTGGGGCGGGAGTCCGCCCACCGGTGCCGGCCACCCCCCACCGGGCGCGGATGAGCTCACGAAGCCGAAGCGTCCCGAGCAAGCAAGGATCGACCATGGCTTCCAGCCTGACGACGGCTTCCCCGAGCCCCGCTCACGAGAAGACCGTCCTCGGCCACCCGATCGGCCTGGCCACGCTGTTCATGACCGAGATGTGGGAGCGCTTCTCCTACTACGGCATGCGTGCGCTTCTCGTCCTGTATTTGGTCTCCGGCGGCGTGGACGCCGCGACGGGCAGCCAGGGCGGGGGGCTCGGTTTCACGGCCGCCACGGCCACGGCGATCTACTCCGTCTACGTGGCCATGGTCTACCTCATGGCCATGCCCGGCGGCTGGTTCGGTGACCGCGTCTGGGGCGCCCGCAAGACGGTCGCCATCGCCAGCTTCGTGATCATGGCGGGCCACGTGGCGCTCGCCGTCCCCGGCCAGCTGGCGTTCTTCGTCGGCCTGCTGCTGGTCGCGCTCGGCTCCGGTCTGCTCAAGGCCAACATCTCCACGATGGTCGGCCACCTGTACAAGGACGCGGACGACCCGCGCCGGGACAGCGGCTTCACGATCTTCTACATCGGTATCAACGTCGGCGCGCTGCTCGCCCCGATCGGTATCGGCATGGTCGGCGAGCTCGTGAACTGGCACCTGGGCTTCGCGCTCGCCGCCGTCGGCATGGGCATCGGCCTGACGATCTTCCTGCTGGCCGGCCGCACGCTGAGCCCGAAGAGCAGCCTCGTCCCGAACCCGCTGAGCCCGGCCGAGCGCAAGGCCGTGATCACCAAGGCCCTCGCGGTCCTGGGTGTCGTCGCCGTCTTCTACGGCGCCGTGGTCGCCGCGGACATGTTCACCATCAAGTGGGCCCTGTACCCGATCACGATCGCCGGTCTGATCATCCCGGTCGCGGTCCTCACCCGTATCAAGCGCGACAAGGACCTGTCCTCCGTCGAGCAGACCCGGATGAGCGCCTACATCTGGTTCTTCGTGGCCGCCGCCGTCTTCTGGATGATCTACGACCAGGGCGGTTCGACCCTCTCCCTCTTCGGTGACAAGAACTCCGAGCGCGCGCTGCTCGGCTGGGAGGTCCCGACCACGGTCTTCCAGTCGCTGAACCCGCTGTTCGTGGTGGCCCTGGCCCCGATCTTCGCCGCCATGTGGGTGGCGCTGGCCCGCCGCAACCGCGAGCCCAGCACCATCGTGAAGTTCTCGGTGGCCCTGGTCATCGTCGGTGCCTCGTTCTTCGTCTTCGCCATCCCGCTGAGCCAGACCGCCGGCAACGACACCAAGGTCACCATGTGGTGGCTGGTGCTCATCTTCCTGATGCACACCATCGCCGAGCTGTGCCTCTCCCCGGTCGGCCTGTCGGTCACCACGAAGATGGCGCCGCAGAAGTACGCCTCCCAGATGATGGGTGTCTGGTTCCTGGCCGTCACCGCCGGTGACTGCATCACCGGTCTGCTCGGTCTGGCCGAGGTCCAGCTCAACGGCGTCGGCGTGATCCTCTTCCAGGCGTTCGCCGCCGTGGCCGCGGGTGTCGCGATCTTCATGTACCGCAAGAAGGTCAACGCGCTCATGGGCGATGTGAACTGACCCGTCCCGCCTTTCGCAGGGCGGACGGACGGAAGGCCCGGCACACCGTGAAGGTGTGCCGGGCCTTCCGCGTGTCAGCGGGTGCCGCCGCCGCGCAGGCGGCGCCACGGGGTGAAGGTGAAGACGGCGCCGCCGAGCAGGATCACCGTGCCGGCGACGAGGGCCAGGGCCTGGAGGCCGCCCTCGTCCTCGGCCCCGGTCTCGGCGAGGCCGCCCGAGCTGCCGGTGGCGGAGCCGCCGGAGCTGCCGGTACCGCCGGAGGAGGAGCCGGAGCCGCCCGGCTGGGCGGCGGTGTCCAGCTCCAGGGAGACGCCGCTGCTGGTCGCCTTGCAGGGGACGTTGATGGGGGTGGAGCCGGGGGCCATCGTGACGTCGATGGTCAGCCGGTCCGGGCTGAGGGTGACCTTGCCGGACTTGCCGGGCTTGTAGGTGCCGGTCATATCGCTGAGGCTGACGGGCGCCTTGTCCGGGATGGGCTCGGCGTTGGCGGGGCCGGAGACCTTGACGGTGCCGCTGTCGGCGCCGCCGAGCTTCACGTCCATCGAGGGCTTGAGGGCTCCGGCGGGCAGGGCCATGGGCGCGGCCATCGCGCCCTTGGCGGTCTTGACGGTGAGGTCGTAGCTGCCGCCGTTCTTCTTGGCGTTGATGGTGACCGGGGTCTTGATGCCGCCGGGGACGACCGGGCCGCAGTCGAAGGCCACTTCTACGGCTTTGCCGGGGAAGTCGGTCTGGCCGCCGGAGCCGCCGGTGGTGCCGCCTGAGGTGGTGCCGCCGGTGGTCGTTCCGCCTGAGGTGGTGCCGCCGGTGGTGGATCCGCCGGTGGTGGTGCCGCCCGTGGTGGTGCCGCCCGTGGTGGTGCCGCCCGTGGTGGTGCCGCCTGAGGTGGTTCCGCCCGTCGTCGTACCGCCGGTGGTCGTACCGCCTGTGGTCGTGCCGCCGTTGGTCGTGCCGCCCGTCGTCGTGCCGCCGCTCGTGCCGGCCGAGACGTCGATGGTGGCGCCGCCCGTGACCTCGCCCACCGGGGCGCACTTGGTGACGAAGGTGCCGAAGGAGAAGGTCACCGCCACGTCGTACTTGCCGGGGGTCAGGGTGATCTTGCCGGCCTTGGTGAGCTTGAGCTTGCCGCTCATCGTCGACAGCTGCATCGGCGCCTTCTTGGGGATCGGCGGGTTCTTCTTCTCCCCCACGACCTTCAGCTCGCCGCCCCCGCCGCCCACGGTGATCCACCCGGTCGGCTGGACGGAGTCCTTCGGGATGTCCATCAGGTCCGTGTTGTTCGAGGCGGGCTTGACCGTCTCCCAGGACACCTCGACCTCGTCCCCGACCTTGGCCGTGGCCGGGGCCGTGACCTTGGCGGTGGTCTCGCCCTCCACGGGCGAGCCGCCGCCGGCCGGCGGCACGCATTTCACCTTGAACGTGGTCTCGGCGGCCTGAGCGGGAGAAGCCGTGATGGCGAGGCCCGCGCCGCCGAGCAGCAGCGCGGCCACGGCCGCGCCCACCCTCCGTCGGTTCTTCACAATGGTCCCTTCGTCGTCGATCGGTTCTCAGACGGTGCGGACGTCTGCGGTGCTGCCTTGGTCTGCGGAGCTGTCGTCTGCGGTGCTGCCTCCGGCGCGCTGACCGGGGTGAACCACGGCAGGACCGCCGTGGCCGTCTCAGGGGGCTCGGGCTCGCCCGGTGCGGGGAGCCGGGCCGTCTCCGCCGTCTCCGCCGCCGCCCCCGCGCGCGGCCGGACCCGGTCCACGACCGCCATGCCGATACGGAACAGCGCGGCCGGGATCACGATCAGGAGCAGGCCCCGGAAGAGCAGGACCCCGTACGGGCGGTCCACGCCCCACGGCTGGGCGGCCAGCACCGTCTCGCCGTACTTGAGGGAGACCGTGTAGTCGCCGTGGGCCCCGGCGGCGAGGGCCACGGGGAGGGCGATCTCCGCCTTGCCGCCGGGCGGTACGGTCCCCCGCCAGCGGGCCTCCTCCCACAGCGGGGCGAACACCCCGTGGGCGGTGCCGAGCTGGAAGACCGGGTCCTCGACCGGGGCGGAGCCGAGGTTGCCGACGGTGACCTTGAGCTTCCGGGCGGGCGGGGCGCCGAACCAGGTCAGGATCCCGTCCTCGCCCTCCAGCCGGACCCCGGTGAGCACCGCGAGGCGGCCCGTGCCGGAGGCGGCGGGCAGCTCGGCCACCGGGTGGTCGGTGATCTTCAACGGGAGCGCGACGGTGGAGCCGTCGCCGTTCACGGAGGTGACGTTGACGACGCACGGGCAGGGCTTCGGCGGTGCCGCCACGGCCAGCCGGGCGGTGAAGCGTCCGTCGTCGGCGACGGAGACGGCGGCGCCGTCGGCGTTCGCGCAGTCGTTGGTCCCCTCGGTCATGTTCTGCCCGCACACCAGCAGCATCACGAGCGTCCTGGGCCGCCAGCCGGTGCCGGTGGCAGTGACCTCGGCGCCCTTCGCGGCCTCCTGCAGGGACAGCGCGGCGGCGGCCTTCCCCTCGTCGGCGCCGGCGGTCGCCGCCGGGAGCAGGACGAGGGCGCAGGCCGCCAGCAGGGCCAGTACAGCCAGGAGAGCCCGGATGCTCGCTTTCACCTGAGGGCTCCCGTCAGCTCGTGTTCCGGTGCGGGGGCCGGTGTCTCGCGCGGCGCGGGCTCCCGCCGGGCGCGCCGGGACCGTACGAGGGCCAGCGCGGCCCCCGCCGCCCCGCCGAGGCCGAGCAGCCCGAGGCCGGTCCCCCCGGTGGCCCGGCCGGGCAGGCACCAGGCGGAGGCGGCGGCCGTGGCCGGGGCGGCGCCGGGGGCGGTGGCGGTGACCGTGACGCGGACCCGGTCCAGGGCGGGGGCGCCGGGCCAGGGCTCGGTCAGCTCGGCCCGGCGGCCGGGGAGCAGCGCGGCGGGCAGGGCGCGGGCGGGGCGGCCGGGGAGCG
>NZ_JBEYVX010000132.1:0-11077 GCF_040644195.1 Streptomyces sp. NPDC047014
CCGCCCGGGGCGCCGCCACGGGGCGCCCGCCCGGTCAGATTCCCGCGCCGGCGCGGGAATCGACGGGCCGCGAGCGGCCCGTCCAGGGAAGCCCCGCCGCAGGCGGCGGGGCTGTGCCGCTGACGCGGCACCAGATGCCCCCGCATGCGGGGGCATCCACGGGCCTACGGCCCGTTGGGGTGTCCGCTGCGCTCCCACCCCCGGCCTTCCGGCTACGCCTCCAGACCGTAGGGCCCGCGAGCGGGCCCCGCCAGCAACAGCAGGGAGGGTGCGGGCGTCAGCCGGCCGACGGCTGGGAGTGTCCCCCGATCGGGGCGAGCCTCACGGATCCGGCCCCGCCGGAGGGGCCGCACCGGTAGAGTACACCCTACATCCACCCCGGATGGAACTGTGTAGGATCCCGAGAACCACCCCACTACCGGAACCCGCCGAACAGGCCCCCGCAAATCCCGGATGTGCCCTCCGAGAATTCGGATGCTGTGCACCATCCCGAGAAACCAGCCACTCCCCCGGGCCTCGGAGGGGTGGGGCCTCCTCTTTCCGATGGAGAAAACGCGTGCTTGAGACCGGTGAAATTACGCTCCGACCTCATCAGGAGGAGGCGGTGGAGGCCATTGTCCGGGGTCTCGATATTCCGCCCGGCGGGCGGATCCCGAAGGGGGGGCTTCGTGCCACGGTGGTGGCTGCGTGCGGGACCGGGAAGACGTTCATGGCGGCCGCGGCCGCCCTCCGGCTCGCGCGCGGCGGGCGGGTGCTGGTGCTGCTGCCGACGTTGGACCTGCTGACGCAGACGGTGCGGGAGTGGCGGACGGCCGGGCACACCGGGCCCGCGGTGGCGGTCTGCTCCCTGGACAACAGCCCCGCGCTGTGGGCCGGCCGCGTCCGCACGACCACATCGGCGCCCCAGCTCATGCTCTGGCACGGCCAGGGCCCCGTCACCGTCTACGCCACCTACGCCTCCCTGCCCGTGCTCGCCGCCGCCCACGAGAACGCCTACGGCATGACCATGGACCCGTTCGACCTGATGATCGTGGACGAAGCCCACCGCACAAGCGGGTCGGCCGGGAAGGCGTGGGCGGACGTGCACCGCCAGGGCGTCATCCCGGCCCACCGCCGCCTGTACATGACCGCGACCCCCCGTATCTGGATGGAGCGCTCGCCCCTGTCCAAGGAGGAGGAGCAGACACAGGAGCGGGCCCGCCGGCTTGCCGAGGAGGAGCGGTGCAAGGAGGCGGAGGCCGCGGGGCGGACCTACGTCCCCGGGCGGCGGTGGGACCGGCTCCCCAAGGAAATGGCCTGTTCGATGGATGATCCAACGATCTTCGGGCCGGTCGTGTTCGAGCTCTCCCTCGCAAATGCCATCGCGCGGGGTCTCCTTGCTCGCTACCAGGTCGTAGTGGCGGAGCTGACCGACCCCGTAGTAACTCCGGAGCGCCTTTACAGCGAGGAACGCCACGAGGAGCGGCTGCGGGGGGAGCGGCTGGCCGCGATGCAGACGGCGCTGCTGGAGACCATGTCAGCGCACGACTTGCAGACGACGATCACGTTCCACCACCGCACAGTGGAGGCGGAGGCGTTCGCGACGGGGTTGGGGCGGGTGGCCAGCCGGCTGCATGCCGTCGACCCCACGCGGCACCCCGCCTCGGTCTGGACGGGGTGGCTGCGCGGGGAGCACGAGCCCGAGCACCGGGCCGGCGTGCTGGCTGACTTCGGGCGGCGGGCCGGTCGCGCTGTCCTTTCGAATTGCCGGGTTCTTGGTGAGGGCGTCGATATCAGAAAGGTGGATTCCGTCGCTCTGATCGACCCGAAGGGGTCCGCTGTCGATATCGTGCAGGCCATCGGCCGGGCGCTCCGACAGAAGCCGGGGGAAGGGAAGCTGGCCACGCTGATTGTTCCCGTATTCCTGAGGGAGGATGAGGATCCGGAGGACATTGTTTCTTCGAATTCGTATGGCCCGCTGATCAAGGTCCTGAACGGGATTCGTGCGCACGATGAACGTGCCGTGGAAATGCTCGCGATTCCTCAGGAGGAGCAGAAGGCGGACGTTCGGCCGTCGCCGTGGTGGATCGGTCCGGCGCCCGAGGAGGGTGAGGAGGAGGCGCGGATGCTGCTGCGGTTCGCCGCGCCCCGCGACCCCGCGCTGATCGCGACGTGGATCCGCTACCAGGTCTTCGACACCGAGCGCGCGGACTGGCGGCGCGGGTACGAGGCCGCCTGGCGCTACCGGCAGCGGACCGGCGGGCTGGAGGTCCCCTACGACCACACCGAGGGTGCTTACCCCCTGGGGCGGTGGCTGTCCGATCAGCGGCGGAGCTTCCGGGCCGGGAGCATGTCCGGCCAGCGCGCCGCCGACCTGGAAGAGCTGGGGATCGTGTGGGACACCGCGGACGCGGGCTTCGCGGAGAACCTGGCCGCCGCCCGCGTCTACTTCGGCCTGCACTCCACCCTCGCCGCGCCCCGGCACGCCACAGCCCTGGACCGTCCCCTGGGACAGTGGCTCACCAACATCCGCCGCCCCGGTGGCCTCGGCCAGGACCCGGTACGCGCGGAGCGGCGGGCGGCCGAGCTGGCCGCGATCGACCCGGACTGGAACCCCGGAGCGCTGGGGTGGACGGTGGACTGGCAGCGGCACTACGCCTACCTCCGCCAGCTCCTGGCCGACGGCGCGCTCCTCCCCGCAATCACACCCGGGGTGACCCTGCACGGCGAGGACGTCGGCCGCTGGCTCGCCACCCAGCGGCAGCAGTTCGGCCGGCTCACCGCCGAGCAACAGGCCCGGCTCGCCGGGCTGGGGGTGAAGCCCGCGCGGGCCGTACGGGCCCGTACGGGGCCCACGAAGACCAGCACGACCACCACGTCCGGGCGGGGCGCGGCCGCGTTCCAGACCGGCGTTGCCGCCCTCGCGCAGTACCTCGCCCGGGAAGGCGGCGGGGTGCCAGGGCGCTCCCACGTCGAACGGCTCCCCGACGGGAGCGAGCACCGCACCGGGGTGTGGCTCTCCAACCAGCGCCAGCGGCGCGACCGCCTCCACCCCGACCAACTCACCGAACTCGCCGAACTCGGCGTGCAGTGGGCGTCCTGACACCCAGCAGAACCTCCGGGCCACGCCCCTTGCGGGCGGCGGACCGGGCCCCGGGTCCAAGCCGGCTCCGTCCACCGGGGCCCGGCCCGCGATACAGCTAGGCGTACGGATTGTGCGTGCTCCGGCGCCGGTACGCCCGCTGCCGGCAAGCAGCTGAGCAGTGCCGGGCATCAGCGCGCCCCGCGGTCACCGGGGTCCCGCACCCCGCGCACGGCAGACCCAAACCCCGACCCCCGTCACGGATGCGCGTACGGGAAGTGCGGCACGCCGCCGAACACAGCACGTGCCCCAAGAGCCGCTCCGCGCGCCGAACGACCACCTGCCCGCATACCACGCAGGGCGCCGGATCCATCACCTCACCCCGGCCCACCATGCCCCACCACTCGACCCCCTCCGAGCGGCGCGTCTGCGCCGGCCGGGACAGACCGGTCACCGGATCCGGGGACCCCGCCGCGAAACAGCCCTCGCAGATCACCAGGAGACGCCGGCCCGGATCCGTACCGCCCCAAGACGCTCCACCGGCAGGATGGGGACCATGCCCCACACCATGATCGACGCCGTCCCACCCACCGACCTGGAGTGGCTCGACGCCTTCGTCGAAGCGCCTTGCGGAGTACGCCGTCCCGGTGGAAAAGAACAACCATCAAGCCACGGGCATATGCCCTAGATGTCAGAAACGGCAAGGTCGGGGATGACGTCCCGGCACACGG
The DNA here is from genome assembly GCF_040644195.1 of Streptomyces sp. NPDC047014. NCBI lineage: Bacteria > Bacillati > Actinomycetota > Actinomycetes > Kitasatosporales > Streptomycetaceae > Streptomyces > Streptomyces sp. NPDC047014. The sequence goes on from NZ_JBEYVX010000132.1 coordinate 3,793, forward strand.
GCCCCGCGAGCCTAGGAGACTCCTTGCACCTGCGCCCCTCACCCGACCCTGCCGGCCCCCAAACCCGCCCGCCCGGCACAGTCCGACAACGCCGCCTGGCCGCCGCCACGGTCGTGCTCACCGCCGCCTCCCTCCTGTGGGCCACCCCCGCCCACGCCGCCAGCGCCTCAGCACCCGGTTACTGCACCATCACCTTCCCCGGCGACGTCCCCACCGTCCTGTGTCCCCGCCTCGACGCCGGCCACACCATCACCGTCGACGGCGCCACCACCAGCGTCACCATCCGCAGCATCAACGGCAGCACCGGCACCAACGCGGGCACCATCCAAGGCGGCCCCGGCAACGACACCATCACCATCACCGCCGCCAACGGAACCCCCGGCACCAGCGGGGCGGCAGGCTCCAACGCCATCGGGCGCGGCACTGCCAAGCCCGGCGGCAACGGGACCCCAGGCAGTCCCGGCGCCGTCGCCAACGCCGGAACCATCGACGCCGGCGGCGGAAGAAACACCATCACCCTACGCGGCGGAAACGGCGGTACCGGCGGCGCGGGAGGCAACGGCGGCAGATCCTACGCAGGCACCAATGGAGACGGCGGCAGAGGCGCCACCGGGGGCAGCGGCGGCACTGCCAACACCGGCCAGATCACATCCGCCGCCGGCAACATCACCCTCAACGGGGGCACCGCCGGCGCCGGTGGCAGGGGAGGCAGGGGCGGCACCCCGACATGCGGAGACAGCCAGTGCGGCGGCCCTACTGGTGCAGGCGGTAGCGGGGGCGACAGCGGAAAAGGCGGCGACGGGTCGTCCAGCACCACCGGGGGCGACACGATCGCTTCCACAGGCATCAGTGACATTCGTATCACCGGCGGCAACGGCGTGGCCGGCGGTGCCGCCGGTGGTGGTGGGGGAGGCGCAACTAAGGGCGCCGAAGGCGACGCTGGGGTCGGAAATCGCACCGGCAAGATCACCGCTCCACTTGCAACAGTGAGCGCGACCGGCGGTACCGTCGAGACGGGCAGCGAGACTGGTAACGGTGGCGTGGGCAATGCAGGCACCGTGGTCGCCGAGAGCGCCAGCGCCACCGGCGGCGACGGCCCAGGCGACGGTGGTGCCGGGAACACCGGCACGCTCACGGCCAGGGTTAATGCCTCAGCCCGCGGTGGCAACAGCCTCGAAAACGACGGCTACCTGCGCGAGGCCGGAGTCGGCAACACGGGGCACATTGACGCATTCGCTGCCTACGCCTACGGCGGGTCGAGTGCCTCTTCGTCCGGCGGGGCAGGCAACAGCGGCACCATCAACGCCACGGCAACCGCTACCCTGACCGGCGGAAGCGGCGGTATCTCCCCTGGCGGTGACGGCGGATCGGGCGGCGCAGGCAACAGCGGCACCGTCAGCGCACCCCAGGTCACAGCCGTCGGTGGAACCGGCTTTCCAGGCAACAGGGGTGGCTACGGCGGCACTGGAAACACCGGCACCATCACGGCCACAACCACCGCTACCCTCACCGGAGGACCAGGCGCAGCCGGCAGCGCTGGTGAGGCGGGAAGAGCGGCAGGAGCAGGTGGCGACGGCAATACCGGCAAAGTGTTCACCGGCAGCACCGCCGCCCTCACCCGCCTCACCGGCGGACCCGGAGGCGCTGGCGACGCCGGCGACACCAACGAAGAGGGAGTAGCGCCCGGCCCCGCTGGCAGCGGCAATGGCAAGGGCGGTACGTTCCGGGGCGGTACCGGTGCCGATACAATCGTCGCCGCTCAAGGAACCGGAACGACCGCTCCCCCAGTGGCCGGCAACGCCGGTGCCATCGACGGTGGGCCCGGCATCAACACCTGCACCATCGTCGGCGCCAACACCGGCACCGTCACCCGCTGCACCCTCACCCTCCAGCCCTGACCACCCCACCACCAACCCCACACAGGCGGCCCGCCCCCGCCTGGCCCGGCTCGGCGTCACCGCCGCCGCACAGCCCTCCACGGCGGCCCCCAAGCCCACCCCGGCACCCGTGGCGGGCCGCGGCGGCCTTCGAGACGGGCGTACAGGCCCTGGCCCGGTACCTGGAGACCGAGGGCCGCATGCCCAGCCGCAGCGCCGTACAGACCCTGGACGACGGCACCGTCCACCGCACCGGGATCTGGATCGGCAACCAGAAGCAGCGCCGCGACCGCCTCAGCAGCGGGCAGCTGGCCGCGCTCGCCGCGCTCGGCGTCGACTGGGCGGCCACGGACCAGCCTGGGGAGGAACAGAATCGTGACCGGTGATCGTACGGAAGAGCAGCGCGTCCGGGCGGCCGTACGGCAGCACGCCCGCGCCAGCGCCTTCGCGGAAGCGGAGAAGGCCGCCTCTCTGCTGCTGTCCGACCCCGGGGTACGAAAAGCGCGGGCCCGGGTGGAAGCGGCGGAGACGGAGTTCGGCATCGAGCTCAAGCGACCCGTCCGGGGGCGGTGAGCCGCCGGTGGGCGGACACCGCGCGTCACAGGCGGGGCTTCCACCCGCCCGGGGAGGGGATCCTCCACAACCGCATGGCGTACGCGGGAGTTGAGGCATGCATGGACATCACCCCCGCGGCCGGGACCACCGTGCCCGCCGCCGCCATGCAGCAGCTGCTCTTCACCCACGACTGGCTCACCGGCCTGCGCGGCGCAGCGCACAACACCATCCACGAGCACGCCGACTACATGTACAGGTTGGCCTACGCGCTCTCCGGCGGCCGCGGCCTGCACTCCCACGCGCACAGCGCCGCCCTCACCAACGCCCTTGCCGGCGCGGCGCCCGGCATCATCGCGTTCGCCCTGCACCATCTGCGTCCGCTCCTGCCCGACCTCACCCACGAGCAGTGGGAGCGCATCGACGCGGCCGCCATCGCCCTGAACTACCGGGTGTGCGAAGACCTCAGCGGCGCAACCACCCTGCCGGACGCCGAACTGCCTCTGAGCCCCTGAACCCGGGGGGGGCGGGCGCGCTGGCCGGTGCCTCCGGCGCCCGGTTCGGTCGGTCAGTCGATGTCGGCGGAGGCCAGGGCGACCGCGAGGGTGAAGTGCGGGACGGCGCTCAGGCAGAGCTCGGCCGCCATGCCCGGATCCGGGGCGGTGCCCGCCTCCTGGAGTGCCAGCAGACCCGTCAGCACCTCGGTGTTGACCGCCTCGTCGAGGATCTCTTCCACGGCGAGCTCGCCGCCGGCCACCAGCTCGTGCACCAGGGCGACCGCCTCCCGGGGATCGTGCTGCCAGCGGGCGGTGACCTCGCCGCCGGCGCTCACCAGCTCCATCGCGGCCGCCTGCTCCACCGTCGGCAGCTCCACTCCGTCCGCACCGGGCGGGTCGCCCTGCTCCAGGACCTCGTCGGCCTGCGCCAGGGCACACCGCGCCCCGTACGTGCGCCGGGACTGCGCCCGCTCCCACGCCGCGACCGCGGGCCACCGGGCGTTGTCCTCGGCGCGGGCCCGGTCCAGCAGGGTGGCGGCGGTGAGGCTGATCCGGGCACACGGCAGGACGTCCACCACGACCTCGCCGTCGCCGGGCGGGGCGGCGGCGATGGGCCGGTAGACCGCGCCGGCCGCCTCGGCGCAGTCTGCGACCACCGTGGTCAGGGCGGCGATCAGCCGTGCGTGGCGGCGACGACGCGCGGGCAGGTCCAGGCGGTCCGGTGTAGTGGTCACGCTCCGCAGCATGCCGTGCCGCGCCTCCCGCTGCTGTCCGTTCTCGTGAACATGGCCCCCGCCGTGCGGATCCGGGCCCCGCGTACGGGCGCCCGCCGGCCCGTACGCGCCCGGACGCGGTCAACGCCCGGCTGCCGTCACCGCGTACGCCCGGCGCCCTTGGCCGGTGTGGTGGGCTGCCGGTGGGCGGGGGCGGCGGCTTCGGCGGGGGCCGGCTGGCCGGGGGCCGCGGCGGCGGGTGTGGTGGTGGAGCGGGAACGGGCGGCGGTGGCGGAGACGCGGGGGCCGTCGGGAACGGGCGTTCCGGGCGGGGTGGTCAGCGCGCGCAGGACCTGGCCGACCACGCGGCCCGCGAGCTCGGAGGGCGGGCCCTGCTGCCAGGCGGTGGTGTCCGTCAGGCCGGCTTTCAGGCGCTCGCGGAGCCCTTGTTCGCCTTCCGGGCCGCGGGCGATGCCCGCCATGCGGGCGGCGAGCAGGGGCCAGGCCCTGGTGCTGACCAGGAGGCCGGCCTGCTGGTCGGAGCCGATGTAGTCCTTCGCGATGGTCACCAGCCGGCTGTTCGCCGCCGCCTCTACGCCGAGCTGGTGGAGGGCGGCGGGCCGGTCGGACAGGTCCAGGTCGTTCGGGACGTCCAGCCCCTCGGTCAGCGGCCCCCACATCGCGCGGGCGTCCGCGCTCACCACCACCGCCTCCGGCACCGGGCCAGAAGCAGCAGGGGCGGCGGGCGGGGCGTAGGGGTCGGTGGCGGGCGCGGGCCGGGCGGTGGGAACGGCCGCCGGGGCCGGGGCGGCGGCCGCGGGGGCGGAGGAGGCCGCGGCGGCGGGCTGGGCCAGGAGCGCGGCGACGGCCTGGTCGACGCCGACGCCCTGAGCGTGCGCGGCCGCGAGGACGCCGGCGACGTCGACACCGTTGTGGTCGAGGAGGGCCATCTGCGCGGCCATGCCGGGCCAGGCCGGGGAGGCCAGGATCGCGTCGCGGACCATGCCTTCGGGCATCGTCGCCTTGAGGAGGTCCGCCCACCGGTCGGTGCCCGCCGCGCTGATACGGGCCCGGTTGGCCTCCACCGCCCGGTAGACGCTCTGGGTGACCTGGCCGACCTGGGGCAGGAACGTGCTCAGGTCGACGCCGGCTTTCTGCAGCAGCACCAGCTGGCCGGCCATGGCGGGCCAGTCCGGGCCCGCCGTCAGCCCCTCCAGCACCCCGGGGCCGAGCAGCGGGCGCAGCGCGTCGGCCGCCCAGCCCGGGGCGAGTTTCTCCTCGGGCTCGGTGAGGGTCTCCTCCTCGCTCTTGCGCGTCTTCTGGGCGGCGCGTCGTACGGCGTCGGAGACCGTGAGCATCAGCCGGAAGGCCGCCGTCGCGGTCTGGGCGGCTTCCGCCAGGGCTTCGGCGAACGGATCGGCCGCGGGCACGGGTGGGGGCGTGGACACGCTTGTCTCCTCGGGGCGGGTCAGCGGGGCGGGTCAGCGGGGCTTGCCCGTGCCCGGCTTCGGCGGGCCGGGCGCACGGGGTGGCACACCGGTAACGGCCCCGCGCCCGGCCGGGCCACGGCCCGCGGCCGACGACGTGCCCGCGGTGCGCGCCGGGCCCGTACGGGCGGGTGGTGCGCCGGCCGCGGCCGCCGCCTCGCGCAGCAGCCGTCCAGCCTCGGCGGCGGCCTTCGCCTGCGCGCGGTACGCCTGCGCCTCGTGCCACAGCCGGGACGCCTCCACCGCCTGAACGAGCGCCACCAGCAGCACGAGGACCACGGCCGCTCCCCCGCCGCGGGCGGCACGCGGCGCCCGTTCCAACGCCCGAGCCGACGCCCGCCATCCCGCCCGCGCCCGGCCCTCCAGGCGCCGGTCACCCGGCGCCCGGCCGGCCTGCTCGAACGCCGCAGCCGCCGCCGTCAGCCGCTCCCGCACCTGTACGGGGGCATGCGCGGCGGCGGCCACCAGCAGGTCGCCGAGCGCGGCCACATCCCCCGCGCCCTGCGCCCGTCCGGAGCGGGACAGCGCGGCCGCCGCCTCACGCACCAGACGCTCCGCCGCCGTCCAGTCCACCGGGCCGACCGGCGGCTCGTAGCGCTCCCGTACGCGGGGCAGGGACAGGTCGTAGGCGAGGGACCTCCCGGGGAACCACACCGGCCTCGACCCGTGCTCGGCGCGGTCCCCGGGCAGCGCGACCGCGTACCCGACCAGGGTGCCGTCGTCGTCTCGGCGCTCGCGCACGCGAAGACCGGCGTCGCGCAGCCGGTCCAGGAAATCGGTGTCGTCCGCGGCGAGCGCGGCCGCGGTACGGACCGAGCGCTGCAGGCTCTCGCGGGCGGTCTCCAGCAGGCCGCGCCGGGCGGCCTTCACCATCTCCCCCGTCGAGGGGCGGCGCACGGCGGTGCGGTCCTGCGGCGACATCGGCGTCAGCCCCCAGCGGGCCTCGAAGGCGCGGGCGGCGGCGTGCATGGCGGGGATGTCCCCGCGCAGGCGGGGCTGGCGGCCGTCGACGCGGGCCAGGGTCGCCACGAGGTGGATGTGGTCGGGTGCGTGGCGGACCGCGACCCACCGGCACGCCTGCTCATCTCCGTACGCGGCGATGCCCGCGGCGTCCACCATCGCCGCCGCGACCTGGCTCCATTCTCCGTCGCTCAGCACCCGGTCGTCGGCGTGGGTACGGACCGAGACGTGCCACACGTGCTTCGCCGGGCGGGCGCCGCGCAGCGCCTCCACCGGGGCGTCCAGGAGGTCGGCCAGCTCCCCCAGCCCGATACGGCCCGGATGGCGGGCCGGGCACGGCAGATCAGGGTCCCAGGCCGCGACGAGGTGGGGGTCGACGTGCTCGTCGCGGCGGCCCGGACCGAACAGGTACTCCAGCAACTCGGCGGTGTCCTCGCCCGAGTCCGGCTTCTTCGGCATCACGTGCGGGCCCGGCGTTCCCGCATCACCGCCACCGTCGCCGCATCCACCCGCACCACCGCCGCACGGACCTCGGCCAGAAGCCCCTCCCACCCCGCCGGGGCCGTGGCGTCGGCGTTGAGCGCGTCGAGACGGACCGCGATCTCCCGCAGGCCGGCCCGCGCCGTCACGAGCTCACGCAGGACATCGGCCCGGTCCGCGGAGACCGGCACCAGGACATGCTGCGCGACCGCCATCACCTGCCGCCCCACCCACCCCGCCGCCGACATCCCCTCACGGTCCGCGGCCGTACGCACGACCGCCAGCTCGGCCGGTGTGAACGCCACGCCCACCCGCTGCGAACGCCGATCTCCCGTCTCCCGTTCACGTCGGCGGCCACCCTCACCAGCCATCACCCAGCCACCCCGTCTTCCGCCACCGGAAAAAGGCCCGGACACCCGGACCGAATCAAGATCGGTTAGTGCGTAATGTTCCATTCCGCACTAACTGGCTCCCCATTTCTAATGTCTGGAAAATCCTCCCAGCACGCCGCACCCGGCATCCCCGGAACCACCCCCGCGGCAGGCCACAACCACCCCAACCAGCGACACCCCACCACCCCCAACCCAACCACCCAACCCGCCCAGCCCAGCCCCGCCCCGCCCCGCGCCCCACCGCGCCGCCCCGCGCCCCACCGCGCCGCCCAGCCCAGCCCAGCCCCGCCCCGCCCCGCGCCCCACCGCGCCGCCCCGCGCCCCACC
>NZ_JBEYVX010000133.1:0-11038 GCF_040644195.1 Streptomyces sp. NPDC047014
CGGCACCCCGCCGCGGAACCGGCCCTCCGCTCCCCGCCGCGGACCGGCCCTCCGGACCGTGCGGAACCCAAAGCTCCATTTATCCGATACTGGATACCAACCTCTCCGAGGAGGCCCCCCATGCTGGACATCGCCGACGAGCTGAACCGGTGGGTCGAGCAGGGACGTGACTTCGCCGTCGCCACCGTCGTGGCCGTCGGCGGCAGCGCGCCCCGCCAGCCCGGGGCCGCCCTCGCCGTCGACCGCGAGGGCACGGCCATCGGCTCGGTCTCCGGCGGCTGCGTGGAGGGCGCGGTGTACGAGCTGTGCCGGCAGGCCCTGGAGGACGGCGAGACCGTCCGCGAGCGCTTCGGCTACAGCGACGACGACGCCTTCGCCGTGGGCCTGACCTGCGGCGGGATCATCGACATCCTGGTCACCCCGGTCCCCGTGGGCTCGCCCGCCCGCACGGTCTTCGAGGCCGCGCTGGCCGCCGCCGCCCACGGCGAGGCCGCCGCGCTGGCCCGGATCGCGGAGGGCCCGCGGGAGCTGATGGGCCGCGCCGTGTTCGTCCGTACCGAGGGAGCCCACCAGGGCGGCTTCGGCGGACATCCCGAGCTGGACCGCACCGTGGCCGCCGAGGCCCGCGCCCTGCTGGACGCCGGGCGGACCGGCGTACTGGAGATCGGCGCGGACGGCAGGCTCTGCGGGGAGCCGCTGAAGGTGCTGGTCGAGTCCAGCGTGCCGCCCCCGCGGATGATCGTCTTCGGGGCCATCGACTTCGCGTCCGCCCTGGTGCGGATCGGCAAATTCCTCGGCTACCGGGTGACCGTCTGCGACGCCCGGCCCGTCTTCGCCACGCGGAACCGTTTCCCCGACGCCGACGAGATCGTCGTCGACTGGCCGCACCGCTACCTGGAGAGCACCGAGGTGGACGGCCGGACCGTGCTGTGCGTGCTCACCCACGACGCCAAGTTCGACGTGCCGCTCCTCGAAGCCGCCCTGCGGCTGCCCGTCGCCTACGTCGGCGCCATGGGCTCCCGCCGTACCCACGAGGACCGCAACAAGAGGCTCCGCGAGGTCGGCGTGACCGAGCTGGAGCTGGCCCGGCTGCGCTCCCCGATCGGCCTGGACCTCGGCGCGCGCTCCCCGGAGGAGACCGCCCTGTCCATCGCCGCCGAGATCGTCGCGAACCGCCGCGGCGGCAGCGGGGCCGCCCTCACGGGCGCGCACATCCCGATCCACCCGGACCTCTCCCGCGCGGTGGCGGGGCGGATCGGCTCCGTCGCTTGAAGGGGTGACGGCCGCGGCTGAGCGCAGACTCCCGGGCTGTTGTACGGCAGCGGCCCAAATGGAGCGACTGGTCCGCGATGACCGATTAGTCTCGCGATCATGGTGGACATCCGCGGCGTACCCGCGACCGACATCGACCGCGCGCTGGAGCTCGCGTACCTGGTCTTCCACGACCGGCCCGAGGAGGAGGCGCGCGAGCGGCATCACACGACGCTGACCCGCTGCGAGCGCATCGGCGCCTACGACGGCGGGGACCTGGTCGGGTTCATGGCCGCGCACGACTTCCGGCTCTCCGTGCCCGGCGGCGACCTGCCCTGCCCCGGGCTCACCTACGTCGGTGTCGCCCCCACCCACCGCCGGCGCGGCGTCCTCACCGGGCTGATGAGCGAGATGCTGCGCCGCGCCGAGGCCGGCCGCCTGCCGCTCGCCGCGCTCTGGGCCTCCGAGGCCCTGATCTACGGCCGCTTCGGCTTCGGCGCCGCCACCACCGGCGCCACCATCGAGATCGACTCCACCCGCCCGCTCGCCCTGCGCATCGCGCCGGACCGGCGCCCGCTGCGGCTCGTCGGCCCCGAGGAGGCCGTCGGGCTGATCGGCCCCTACCACGAGGCCGCCCGCGCCGCCCGGCCCGGCCGCCCCACCCGCGACCCCGAGCGCTGGCGCGAGGAATGGCTCACCGAGCAGGACGAGGACGACGAGGACCTGAGTCCGCCGCGGATCATCGTCCTGGGCGAGCCGGGCGAGCCCATCGCCGGATACGTGCTCTACCGCACCAAGCCCGGGGACGACAGCGGGCCCGTCCGCACCCCCGGCCTGGTGCGGGTCGACGAGCTGGAGGCGGACGGCCCCGCGGTCGCCGCCGCCCTGTGGGAGTGCGTGGCCGCCCTCGACCTCACCGGCCGGGTCCGCGCCTGGGGCCGCCCGGTGGACGACCCGCTGCTGCACTTCGCCGCCGACCGCGACCAGGTCCGTGTCACCGCCCAGTTCCCGGCGCTCTGGCTGCGGCTGGTCGACGTGGGCGCGGCGCTGACCGCGCGGTCCTGGGCCGCGCCGGTGGATCTGGTGCTGGAGGTGGGCGACGCCCGGCTGCCCGCGAACGCCGGGCGCTTCCGGCTGGAGGCGGGGCCGGGCGGGGCCTCGTACAAGCCCGCCGAGGGCGCCGCCGACCTGGAGCTCGACGTACGCGAGCTGGCCGCCTGCTACCTCGGCGGGACCCGGGTCACCGCACTCGTCGCCGCCGGTCTCGTACGGGAGCACGCGCCCGGGGCCGCGGCGGCCCTGGACGCGGCGCTGCGTACTCCCGTACTGCCGCATACAGGCGACGAGTTCTGACCGGCGGCTCGGTGCGGGGCAGGCGGGTCGCGGGCCGGGCCCGGTGGGGGCCGGGCCCGCGGTGGGTCAGGCTCGCGGTGGGTCAGGCCCGCTGTGCGTCAGGCCCGCGGTGGGTCAGGCGCGCGGTGGGTCAGGCGGGGAGGGTGAGGCGGGCGGCGGACATGCCGAAGCCGGGGGTCCGTACCGCCGTGGCCAGGGCGTCCGGGATCGCGGTCAGGTCCTCGGGACGGTAACGGCGAGTCTTCTCATGCCAGTTGAGGATGCCGGCATGCCAGTCCCGCAGCTCGTCCACGTACGCGTCCAGGGCCGTGCGGGCCTCCGGGCCGAGCTTCCAGTCCTCGTAGAGCAGCGGCAGCTGGTTCGCCACGATGTGCTCGAACTCCTCGGTGCGCTGCGTCATCAGGGAGTGGCAGATGTGCAGGGCCTGCGGGTAGTCGATGCCGAAGAAGGTGCGGGTGACGAGGACATGGTTGTGGACCTCGCCCTCGACCTCCACCTCCTTCTGGTAGGAGTAGAGGTCGTTGATCAGGCAGGCGGCGTCGGAGACGGCGTTTTCCAGGGACCGCAGGGTGCCGGAGTTGTAGATCTCCTCCGGGATGCCGCGCCCCTGGTGCCCCAGCCGGCACAGGTACATCGTGAGGTGGCTGCCGAAGGTGCGGCGGCGCATCTCCGCGTAGTCCACCGGGTCCGGGACGCGGTTGCGGACCGTGTTGTCCACCTCCCACACCCAGCTCTCCAGCATCTCCACCAGCGTGGTCCGGAACTCGGCGCGCTGCGCCGCGGACATGCCGGCGGCGGTACGCGCCCACAGGTCGGCGAGCCCGCGCTCCATGGCCGTCGCGGGCTCCGGGCGCTCGTCGGGGTCGAGCGGGATCATGGCGATCAGGCGCGCGGTGACCGCCTTGGCCCCCGCGAGGTCGCCGCCGCGCCCGAAGACCGCCGGGTAGTAGTCGTCCCCGTACGTGCCCCAGGTCAGCCAGCAGGCGTTCAGCGCGAGTTCGTCCGGGGTGGCGTCCGGGTCGAGCCCCGCGGAGCAGAGCGCGAAGTCGAAGCCGCGCAGCCGGGCCTCGGTCCAGATGGCGGAGCCGGGGTCGCCCGGCTGCGGATCCAGCAGGCCGGTGCGGCGCGCCCAGGCCACGGACGCCTCGCGGGCGTGGGCCAGGTGGGGGCTGAGGCGGAGCGGGTGCGGCATGTAGACGTCGGGGACGACGGAGGGGCCGGTGCGCTCGAAGGGGACGTGGGAGAAGGAGCGGGCCCGCAGCTCCATGGAGCGGCGGGTGAACACCGAGCCGATGTCGAGGGCGGTGGTGCCGAGGCCGGAGGGCAGGAAGGGCAGGGCCGGCCGGGAGGTGGCCCGTACCTCCTTGTTCATGTAGCGGCTGGAGACCATGTGCCATTCGTGGCCGCCGGACTGCCAGTCCTGGAGGCCCTTGGTGTAGGCGAGGACGGCGGCGGTCTCGGCCGGGTCGAGGGCGTGGTCGGCGATGAGCTGGGGGAGTTCGCAGAGCGCGGTCTGCTCGAACTGCTGGAGGCGGGAGGTGAGCAGGTCGTTGGAGACCTCCGCGGCCTCTTGGGTACCGCATCCGAGGAAGGTCTCCAACACGAGCACGGCATTGGAGAGTTCGCCTTCGTGGGCGACCTCGCGCTCGTAGGAGAAGAGGTCGTTCCTGATGTGGACGGCGTCGGAGAAGGCGTCCCGCAGCACGCCGAGCGGCCGCGCGTGCGCGACGCGCGCGGGGACCTCGGCGCTGACGTACTCGACGAGCCCGGCCGACCAGGGGGCGCCGCCCACCTTGCGGCGCATCTCGATGTATTCGAGGGGATTGGCGATCCGCCCGATGCCGATGTTGGCCAGCTCCCACATGGACTCGTCGAGGAGGTTCTTGGTGGAGAGCGAGAACCGTTCCCGCCAGTCGGCGGACATGGCGGGCACGGTCCGCCGCCACAGATCGGCGAGCCCGGCCTCCACGGGGTTGGTGGGCTCGGGGAAGCCGTCGGCGAGGTCCATGGGCATGAAGGCGGCGAGCCGGTCGAGGTAGGCGCGGGCGCCGTCGCGGTCCTGGGAGCGCTTGAAGGTCTCCAGGAAGTGGTCGTCGAAGAAGAACACCCAGACGTACCAGTCGGTGACGAGCGCCAGGGCCTCGCTGTCGCAGTCGGGGTGCGTGTACGCGCAGAGCAGCGCGTAGTCGTGCGAGTCGAGGTCGCTCTCCTCCCAGACGCCGGACCCCTCCAGCATCCCGAATCCCCGCGCCCACCGCTTGGTGTGGGCCCTCGCGTGTTCGAGGTGGGGGTTGAGTCGCGCCGGATACGGCACGTAGAACTCCGGCAGTTGGAACGGCTGCGTCACGGCGTCGTCGACCCTTCGTCGAAGCTGGGCGGAAGCCGGCGACCCCGACCCCCGCACGACACCAGCAGCCCCACCGCCCCCCTGCCGGCCGCACGCCGAAATTTCACCGCATCAGGTGACGGGGGTTTGGTTGGCCGAGAGGGTCGCGCGGCGCGGTGTGATCAGGGCTGGTATTCGTAGCCGATCGTGAACCGGGGCGGGAGGCACCATTCGCCGTACTCGATGACGCCTTCCTCGTCCGACCAGCGGTGGGCGCCCGCCAGGATCGGGGAGCCGACCGGCAGGCCGAGCGCGCTGGCCTCGCGGGCGTCGGCGGGGCGGGCGTGCATGTCGTCGCGGGCGTGGGTGATCGTACGGCCGGTGGCCTCCAGCACCCGGGCGGACAGCCCGTGGTTGCGGCCCGGCGCGGTGTTCAGCAGGTCGGGGACCAGGGCGGCGAACGGGGCCGGGTACCAGCTCACCGCGAACACCGTCCGCGTCTTGCCCCGGCCGGCCAGCCACTCGCGCCGCACCACCTGGTCGCCGGAATCGAGATCGAAGATCTCGGCCACGTACAGCGGCGGGACGACCAGTTCGGCGGCCGTCACGCGGCTCGTCTCCCCCTCGGCCAGGAAGGACTTCACGCGCTGGACCCTGGCCAGCCGGTCCCGTGCCGACAGGGTCCACCTCGGATCATCGGCGACGAAGGTACCCCTGGGGGTGGTGCGGATGAAGTTCTCCACCTGCAGGGCTTGCAGAGCCCGGGACACGGTGGCGGCCGCGGCCTGCCACTGCCCGGCGATCTCCCGGTTGGTCGGCAACTTGGCGCCCGGCGCGAGCTCGCCCGACAGGATGCGCTCGCGGAAGTGATCAGCGATCTTCGTGAACGTCTTGGGACTGGGCATGAGGCGTGCCTCTCCAGTGAATTGACGTGCGGTCAGTGAGGGCACACTAGTGCACTGCGAACCGTAGCGGGAGTGCTTCGGCCACTCGAATACTGAACTAGAGCACTGACCTGTCAAGGGGTCTGTGCTGTGATGTTCGAAAGGTGGCGATGCGTAGTGACGGAGCCGACGAGGTACTCGACCCCGCCGGTCGAACTTCCCTTGCGCCTGGAACTGGAGCCGACACCCGTCGAGGGCTGCGCGGGCTGCGCCGAACTGGTCGACGTGCGGGAGCGGGCCCGTGCCGTCCGCGATATGACCACCGTCAGCGACTGCAACGTCTACATGCGATGCCACCCCGAGGGACATCAGTGAGCCCGCGCGCCGCCTACCGGCACGTCCCCGAGGGGGGGCGTCACCTACGAGACGTTCTGCGTCACGGCAGGCTGCGATGCGGAGTCCGGCCCGCAGGAAGAACAGGGGGCGGCACAGGACTGGGCCCTTCGCCACAGCGGGTGCAGCGGCCATGACCTCTTCCGACGCCTGGTGACCGACCATGCCAGGGTCGCCCGGGGCGAGCAGACGAATGCAGGAGCCTGGTCATGACGTGCTGGGTCGCGAGGTACCAGGCGTGGGGGTGATGTGAGCGGTCCATGAAGAGGATTCCTGAGGGGGATCCCAGTTCACTTTGACGGCGGTGTCGTGAAAGTCGCGCGCGAGTTCCTTCACCATTCGGGCCGCTGCGGCTTGTGCGGATGGTAGGCCGGTGTCGACCGGCACGTTCAGACGCCCGCAGAGCATGCCGCCTTCCACGGTGAGAACACTGTGGCGCCGGCCTTCCGGCGTCGCCAACAGCACTATTCCCTTGGGGAGGCCCCAGTCGGGCCGCTTCTTCTTCTCTCTCCTGTGTCTCACCACCGAGTGGGCAGCGGCCTGTGATCGGCTGGAAGCGGATCTACGGGCTCGCGGGGCCGAGGTCGAACGGTGGTCCGAGCGGGTGGGCGTCGAACTCAGGGCTGAGGTGCCGAGCGCGACGCCCGACCGGTGGGTCGTCGGTGAGGTGTCGGCGGCAGTCGGGCGGAGCAGGGATATCCCACTGCGTTCGCCGCGGTGAGGTTTTCGCACCCAGGTATGTAGTGCCCAGGCCCGTTCCCCTCGCCCGAATCGAGGGCGAGGGGGACGGGGCCGTCGACGGTGGGGTTACTCCGCTTCGCCCTCCAGGTTGCCCTCCGTGGTCAGGTAGATCTCGCGGAGGGATTCCAGGGTTTGCGGGTTCGGGTTCTGCCACATGCCTCGGGATTCCGCCTCCAGGAGGCGTTCCGCGATGCCGTGGAGGGCCCAGGGGTTGGCTTCCTCCAGGAAGGCGCGGTTTTCCGGGTCCAGGACGTAGGTTTCCGTCAGCTTGTCGTACATCCAGTCCGCCACCACGCCCGTCGTGGCGTCGTAGCCGAAGAGGTAGTCGACCGTCGCCGCCAGTTCGAAGGCGCCCTTGTAGCCGTGGCGGCGCATCGCCTCGATCCACTTCGGGTTGACCACGCGGGCGCGGAAGACGCGGGAGGTCTCCTCCACCAGGGTGCGGGTCTTGACCGTCTCCGGGCGGGTCGAGTCGCCGATGTACGCCTCGGGGGCCGTGCCGCGCAGGGCGCGGACGGTCGCGACCATGCCGCCGTGGTACTGGAAGTAGTCGTCGGAGTCGGCGATGTCGTGCTCGCGCGTGTCCGTGTTCTTCGCGGCCACCGTGATGCGCTTGTACGCCGTCTCCATCTCGTCCCGCGCCGGGCGCCCCTCCAGCCCGCGGCCGTACGCGTAGCCGCCCCACACCGTGTAGACCTCCGCGAGGTCGGCGTCCGTACGCCAGTCGCGGGAGTCGATCAGCTGGAGGATGCCCGCCCCGTACGTGCCCGGGCGCGAGCCGAAGATACGGGTGGTGGCGCGGCGCTCGTCGCCGTGGACGGCCAGGTCGGCCTGGGCGTGGGCGCGGACGTAGTTCTCCGACTCGGGCTCCTCCAGGGCCGCCGCGAGCCGCACCGCGTCGTCCAGCAGGCCGATGACGTGCGGGAACGCATCGCGGAAGAAGCCCGAGATGCGCAGCGTCACGTCGATGCGCGGACGGCCCAGCTCCACCAGCGGGATCGCCTCCAGGCCGGTGACGCGGCGCGACGCCTCGTCCCACACCGGGCGGACACCCAGCAGGGCCAGGGCCTCGGCGACGTCGTCGCCCGCCGTGCGCATCGCGCTCGTACCCCACAGCGACAGGCCCACCGAGGCCGGCCACTCGCCGTCGTGGTCCTCGCGGTAGCGGGTCAGCAGGGACTCGGCCAGCGCCTGGCCCGTCTCCCACGCCAGGCGCGAGGGCACCGCCTTCGGGTCCACCGAGTAGAAGTTCCGGCCCGTCGGCAGGACGTTGACCAGGCCGCGCAGCGGCGAACCGGACGGGCCCGCCGGGATGAAACGGCCGTCCAGGGCGGCGACCACGTGCGCGATCTCGTCCGTGGTGCCGGCCAGGCGCGGCACGACCTCGTTCGCGGCGAAGGTCAGTACCGCCGCCACGTCCGGGTTGTGCTCCGCCGCGACCCCCGCGACCGCCGCCGGGTCCCAGCC
This sequence comes from Streptomyces sp. NPDC047014, assembly GCF_040644195.1. NCBI lineage: Bacteria > Bacillati > Actinomycetota > Actinomycetes > Kitasatosporales > Streptomycetaceae > Streptomyces > Streptomyces sp. NPDC047014. The sequence continues at coordinate 8,416 of NZ_JBEYVX010000133.1, forward strand.
GGCGTCCTCCATCGCCTGGACCAGGCCGCGCGCCGTCTCCTCGACGGTGTCCGCCGACGTACGGGTGGCCTTGGACTCGTCCAGGCCCAGGGCCTCGCGCAGCCCGGGCAGGGCCGCCGTACCGCCCCAGATCTGCCGGGCGCGCAGGATCGCGAGCACCAGGTTGACCCGGGCCTCACCCGTCGGCGCGCCGCCCAGTACGTGCAGGCCGTCGCGGATCTGCGCGTCCTTGACCTCGCACAGCCAGCCGTCGACGTGCAGCAGGAAGTCGTCAAAGCCGTCGTCGTCGGGGCGCTCCGCCAGACCGAGGTCGTGGTCGAGCTTGGCCGCCTGGATCAGGGTCCAGATCTGCGCGCGGATCGCCGGGAGCTTCGCCGGGTCCATCGCGGAGATCTGCGCGTACTCGTCGAGGTGCTGCTCCAGCCGCGCGATGTCGCCGTACGACTCCGCGCGCGCCATCGGCGGCACCAGGTGATCGACGAGGGTGGCGTGCACACGGCGCTTGGCCTGCGTGCCCTCGCCCGGGTCGTTGACCAGGAAGGGGTAGATCAGCGGCAGGTCGCCGAGGGCGGCGTCCGGGGCGCAGGCCGCGGACAGGCCCGCGTTCTTGCCCGGCAGCCACTCCAGGTTCCCGTGCTTGCCCAGGTGGATCATCGCGTCGGCGCCGAAGCCGCCGTCCTCCGCGCGCGCCTGGATCCACCGGTACGCGGCCAGGTAGTGGTGCGACGGCGGCAGGTCCGGGTCGTGGTAGATCGCGATCGGGTTCTCGCCGAAGCCGCGCGGCGGCTGGATCAGGATGAGCAGGTTCCCGCGGCGCAGGGCCGCCAGGACGATGTCGCCCTCCGGGTTCGCGGAGCGGTCCACGAACATGTTGCCGGGCGCCTCGCCCCAGTGCTCCTCGACGCTCTCGCGCAGCTCGGCGGGGAGCTCGGCGTACCAGCGCTTGTAGTCGGCGGCCGGGATGCGGACCGGGTTGCGGGCCAGCTGCTCCTCGGTCAGCCAGTCCTGGTCGTGGCCGCCGGCCTCGATCAGGGCGCGGATCAGCTCGTCGCCGTCGCCCGAGACCAGGCCGGGGATGCCCTCGGTGGGCCCGAAGTCGTAGCCGCCGGCGATCAGGGTGCGCAGCAGCTCCACGGCGCTGGCGGGGGTGTCGAGACCGACGGCGTTGCCGATGCGGGAGTGCTTGGTGGGGTACGCGGAGAGGACCAGCGCGACCTTCTTGTCCCGGCGCTCGATGTGGCGCAGCCGGGCATGGCGTACGGCGGTCCCCGCGACCCGGGCGGCCCGCTCGGGGTCGGCCACGTAGGCGGGCAGGCCGTCCTCGTCGAACTCCTTGAAGGAGAACGGGACGGTGATCAGACGGCCGTCGAACTCGGGTACGGCGACCTGCGTGGCGGCGTCCAGCGGGGACAGGCCCTCGTCGTTCTCCTCCCAGGCGGAGCGCGAACCGGTCAGGCACAGGGCCTGCAGGATCGGTACGCCGAGGTTGGCGAGCGCGCCGGCGTCCCAGGACTCGTCGTCGCCGCCCGCGGAGGCGGTCGCGGGCTTGGTGCCGCCCGCGGCGAGCACGGTGGTGATGATCGCGTCGGCGGAGCCGAGGACCTGGAGGAGCTCGGGCTCCGGGGTGCGGAGGGAGGAGACGAAGAGGGGGACGGGGCGGGCGCCGTGCGCCTCTATCGCGTCGCAGAGGGTGTGGATGAAGGCGGTGTTCCCGCTCATCTGGTGGGCGCGGTAGTAGAGGACCGCTACCTCGGGGGTGGGGGTGTTCGGGGCTTCCGGTGCGGTGGTGTGCGGCGCCGGGCGGTCCAGGGGGCCCCAGGTGGGGGCGGCGGCGGGGGGCTCGAAGCCGTGGCCGGTGAGCAGGACGGTGTCGGACAGGAACCGGGCCAGCTGGGCGAGGTTGGCCGGGCCGCCGTGCGCGAGGTAGGCGTGCGCCTCGGCCGCGATGCCGATGGGGACGGTGGACGCCTCCATCAGCTGGGCGTCGGGGGCCTGTTCGCCGGTCAGGACCACGACCGGGCGGGTCTGGCCGGGGGCGAGCAGCAGGTCGAGGCCGTCCTGCCAGGCGCGGAGGCCGCCGAGGAGGCGTACGACGACCAGGTCGGCGCCGTCGAGCAGGGCGGGGAGGTCGTCGAGGGGAAGGCGGGAGGGGTTGGCGAACCGGTACGGGACGGGGGCGTCCGGCGTGTTCGCCGCGCGGGCGCTGAGCAGATCGGTGTCGGACGTCGACAGCAGCAGGATCATGCGGCGGCAGCCTTCCTCGGGGTTTCCGCGCCCCGGGCAGTGAGGACAGCGGGAGTTCCTGACTCGCCCGGCGGGGGTGTGGCTGCCGGGCTCACAGTGGCGGGACCGCGCCGGAATCGCACCGGGCTTCCTCCCATGTCGCCGTCCTCGGCGGTGGCGGACCGTGTGGGCCGCCGGGAGGTCATCTTAGGGGGCGGGGTGGGGAGGGGGTTGCCCCGCCTGGGGCTGGTGGCTGTGCAGGTGGGGGTGCGGGGCGGTGTGCGCGGGGCTCTGCCCCGGACCCCGCGCCTCAAACGCCGGCGGGGCTGGATTTGGGCCGACGGGGCTGGGACCTGGGAGGGGCCGGATTTGGGTGGCGGTGCGGGCCCGTGTGCGCGGG
>NZ_JBEYVX010000134.1:0-10815 GCF_040644195.1 Streptomyces sp. NPDC047014
GCTGGAATGGGCGGGCGGGCGGAGGCAGGATCGGGCTCGGGCTCCGCGGCCGGAAAACGCGACGGCCCCCGCCCGGTGAAGGGCGGGGGCCGGCGCGGGCGGGAAGGGGGTCAGGCGGCTACGGCTACCGGGTGTTCCGGGGTGCGGGTCTCTTCCTCGTCCAGGGGGGAGGCGGAGGCGTTCGCGTACGCGTCCTTGTCCAGGATCCCCTCGCGCGCCGAGACGATGACGGGGACCAGGGCCTGGCCCGCGACGTTCGTGGCGGTGCGCATCATGTCCAGGATCGGGTCGATCGCCATCAGCAGGCCGACGCCCGCGAGCGGCAGGCCCAGCGTGGAGAGGGTCAGCGTCAGCATGACCGTGGCGCCCGTCAGGCCGGCCGTGGCGGCCGAGCCGATCACCGAGACGAAGACGATGAGCAGGTACTCCTTGATGCCCAGCTGCACATCGAAGATCTGCGCGATGAAGATCGCGGCCAGCGCCGGATAGATCGCGGCGCAGCCGTCCATCTTGGTGGTGGCGCCGAAGGGCACCGCGAAGGAGGCGTACTCCTTCGGGACGCCGAGGCGTTCGGTGACCTTCTGGGTGACCGGCATGGTGCCGACCGAGGAGCGGGAGACGAAGGCCAGCTGGATCGCGGGCCACGCGCCCTTGAAGAACTGCACCGGGTTCACCTTGGCCACCGTGGCCAGGAGCAGCGGGTACACGCCGAAGAGGACCAGGGCGCAGCCGATGTAGATGTCGGCGGTGAAGGTGGCGTACTTGCCGATCAGGTCCCAGCCGTACGTGGCGATCGCGGTGCCGATCAGGCCGATGGTGCCGATCGGGGCGAGGCGGATGACCCACCACAGGGCCTTCTGCAGCAGCTCCAGGGCGGATTCGGCCAGGTCGAGGACCGGCTTGGCCTTGGCGCCGAGCTGGAGGGCGGCGATGCCGGCGACCACGGCGAGGAAGACGATCTGGAGGACCTTGAGCTCGGTGAACGGCGTGATGATGTCCGTCGGGACGATGCCGGTGAGGAAGTCGATCCAGGAGCCGGTCTTCTTGGGCTCCTTGCCGTCGGCGGCGGTGAGGCCGGTGCCCGCGCCCGGGTCGGTCAGCAGGCCGATGGCGATGCCGATGCCGACCGCGATCAGCGAAGTGATCATGAACCAGAGCAGCGTGCGGGTGGCGAGCCGCGCGGCGTTGTTCACCTTCCGCAGGTTGGTGATCGACACCAGGATCGCGAAGAAGACGAGCGGCGCGATGGCCAGCTTGAGCAGCTGGACGAAGAGGTCGCCGGTCTTCTCCAGGGTGGTGCCGAGCCAGCTGATGTCCTGGCTGCGCGCTATCCAGCCGAAGAGGACACCGAGGGCCAGACCGGCGACGATCTGGGCCCAGAAGGGGAATTTCAGGGAGGCCCTGGCGGGGGCAGGGGCGGGTGCCGGGGAAGGGGCGGGGGCCTGGGGGGACGCGGACACGGACACTCTCCGGAGGTGGCGCACGTAGACAGGGGGGTGGTTCTGCGAGGTGTTGCGGTGCGGTGGCAGCCAGGGAGGCCCGGCCGGGACCGCTGCTGTATCGATTCAGCTCAACAGCAACAGGCCGCGGACGCGCGGCGGCAGAGGTCGACGTGCAGGCGCGTCACGAGCGGGACGCTCGTGGTCATCGGGTGCGCGGCTGTGGTCAACATGTTGAACACGCTAACACTTCTCCTTTGGGAATCTCAAAGGGGTGCTTTGAGACAACGGCGCACCACGCCCTCTTGCGCGGACCCGGAAAACACGACCGCCCCAGCGTTCCGGGCGGTTGACCCGGAGCTGGGGCGGTTCGATGTGTGATGAACCCAACTGGTCCGTTACGGGGTGGAGCGTGCCGCGTCGTCCGCCAGGTCCTCCTGGCTGCGGTTCGCGGCGAGCCGGTCCTTCGCACCCGCGACGCGGTCGGAGATCTGCTCGGACATCGCGTCGCGCTGCTTGCGCAGCAGGACGAAGGAAAGCGGCGCGGAGATGACCAGGGCCAGCAGCACCACCCAGGCGGGGTTCGCGTCGCCGAGCCCGGAGGGCACCCAGCCGACCCGGACGAGGACGGCGACGACGACGAGGCAGGCGACGAAGATGCCCAGGCGCATCGCGGTGTATCGGATCGTCGCGCTCGGCTTGGGGGACACGGTGACCCCTTCCTTCTCATCGTGGTCGTGCGGCGGTCGTGCGGTGGTCGTGCGGCATGCGGTGCCCAACCAGTGAAGCACGCCGCTCCCCCGGCCGGGCCCGCCGGGGTACGGGGCCCCCGGCGCGGGCTCGCCGTCAGCGCAGGGGCAGCAGCATCGTGATGTCCTCCCGGTCGTCGCCGGGCGCCACCCGGATGGCGCCGGGCACCCGGCCGACCTCCTTGTAGCCGCAGGAGGCGTAGAAGTGCTCCAGGCCGAGGCCGCCCCGGCAGCCGAGGCGGATCGCGTCCACCCCGTCGAGGGAGCGGGCGGCGGACTCGGTGGCGTCCATCAGCGCGCGCCCGTAGCCCCTGCCCTGGTACCGCGGGTGGACCATCACGGTGTAGGCCCACACCCAGTGCCGCATGAGGGGGTGGGTGTTGTGGGTGAGGAAGGCGGTCGCGGCGACGGCCCCGTCCCGGTCCCGGCCGAGGACGAGCCGGCTGCCCCCGTCGGCGAGGGCGGCGAGCTGCCGGTCGAGCGCGGGGCCGATGTCGGCACGGGTGACCGGCGGTACGAAGCCCACCGCGCCGCCCGCGTTGGAGACGTCGGCCCAGAGCTCCAGGATGCCCTCGCGCACGGAGGGGCCGACCTCGGGATCCAGAGCAAAAGTAAGGGTCATTCAAGCAGGCTAACCATTACGAACCCACCGCGTCCAGGGAGAACGGCCGCCCGCGGGCCAGGAAGGACCGGACCGCGGGCCAGGAACGGCCGGACAGCGGGCCCGGAAACGACCGGACCCCCGGCCCAGAAGGGCCGGGGGTCCGGTGCGCGGGCGCATGCCGGTCAGACGCGCATCGCCTGCGGGGTCTCGCGCAGGTCCGCGTCCGGACCGGGGTACTCGCGGATGATCTCGTAGCGCGTGTTGCGCTCGACGGGGCGGAAGCCCGCCTCGCGGATCAGGTCCAGCAGGTCCTCGCGGCCCAGCTTGTTCGGGGTGCCATAGTTGTCCGCGTCGTGCGTGATCTTGTACTCGACGACCGAGCCGTCCATGTCGTCCGCGCCGTGCTGGAGCGCGAGCTGGGCGGTCTGGACGCCGTGCATCACCCAGAAGACCTTCACGTGCGGCACGTTGTCGAAGAGCAGCCGCGAGACGGCGAAGGTCTTGAGCGCCTCGGCGCCCGTCGCCATCGTGGTGCGCGCCTGGAGCTTGTTGCGCACCTTGCCGTCCTGCATGTCCACGAAGTCGTGCTGGTAGCGCAGCGGGATGAAGACCTGGAAGCCGCCGGTCTCGTCCTGGAGCTCACGCAGCCGCAGCACGTGGTCCACGCGGTGGCGGGGCTCCTCGATGTGCCCGTAGAGCATCGTCGAGGGGGTCTTGAGGCCCTTGGCGTGCGCGAGCCGGTGGATGCGCGACCAGTCCTCCCAGTGGGTGCGGTGGTCGACGATGTGCTGGCGGACCTCCCAGTCGAAGATCTCCGCGCCGCCGCCGGTGAGCGATTCCAGGCCGGCCTCGATCAGCTCGTCGAGGATGTCGGAGGCCGACATGCCGGAGATCGTCTCGAAGTGGTGGATCTCGGTCGCCGTGAACGCCTTGAGCGAGACGTTCGGCAGCGCCTTCTTGAGCTCGGAGAGCGAGCGCGGGTAGTAGCGCCACGGCAGGTTCGGGTGCAGGCCGTTGACGATGTGCAGCTCGGTGAGGTTCTCCGTCTCCATGGCCTTGGCCAGGCGCACGGCCTCCTCGATGCGCATCGTGTACGCGTCCTTCTCGCCCGGCTTGCGCTGGAACGAGCAGTAGGCGCACGAGGCCGTGCACACATTGGTCATGTTGAGGTGCCGGTTGACGTTGAAGTGGACGACGTCGCCGTTCTTGCGCGTGCGCACCTCGTGGGCGAGGCCACCGAGCCAGGCCAGGTCGTCCGACTCGTAGAGGGCGATGCCGTCCTCCCGGGTCAGCCGCTCGCCGGAGCGGACCTTCTCCTCCAGCTCACGCTTGAGCCCAGCGTCCATGTGCCGGTCGCCTCCTCTGTGCCTCTGCCTGTCGTTACGAACCCTGACCCACCGTACTCTCAGGCTTCCTCGGGCAGCTCCCCGACCCGGTTCTCCCACTTCGTGGAGAGCACGATGGTGGTGCGGGTGCGCGAGACGCCCTTGGTGCCGGAGAGCTTGCGGATGATCCGCTCCAGGCCGTCCACGTCGCTGGCGCGCACCTTGAGCATGTAGGAGTCGTCGCCCGCGATGAACCAGCAGTCCTCGATCTCCGCGAGGTCGCGCAGCCGCCGGGCCACGTCCTCGTGGTCCACGGCGTCGGAGAGGGAGATGCCGATCAGCGCGGTGACGCCGAGGCCGAGCGAGGCGGAGTCCACCGTCGCGCGGTAACCGGTGATGACGCCGGCCGTCTCCAGCCGGTTGATGCGGTCGGTGACGCTGGGGCCGGAGAGGCCCACGAGACGGCCCAGCTCCGCGTACGAGGCGCGACCGTTTTCCCGGAGTGCCTGGATGAGCTGCCTGTCCACCGTGTCCATTACGTGGAGCCTTCCATTATTCGGCGATCCTGCAAGTCTAGGTATAGAATCTAAGGCGCACAGGGTCAACACCCTGTGATTTCTTTCAACAGATCAGTGACGATCTTCAGGAGTGATACACCGTGTTCACGGTCGAGATGGCATACGCACACATGCGACAGCTCCAGGAGCTGGCCAACCGATCCCGAGCCCACCAGCCCGCGGCAGCGGCCCGCGTCGACAAGGCCCGCAAGCCGCTGGGCCGCAAGAAGCGCTAGTCACCGCCGGCGGACCCCCGGGGAGAGCGGGAGCCTCCGAGCTCCCCCTCCCAACGGCGGTACAGCCGGTGCGGCACCCCTGCCGCGTCGAGCACCCGCCCCGCGACGAAGTCCACCAGGTCCTGGATGTGCGTCGCGCCCGCGTAGAACGCCGGAGAGGCGGGCAGCACGATCGCGCCCGCCTCGTCCAGCGCCACCAGATGCCGCAGCGTCTGCCCGTTCAGCGGGGTCTCCCGCACCGCGACCACCAGCCGGCGCCGCTCCTTGAGCGTCACGCTCGCCACGCGCTGGAGCAGGTCCTTCGACAGCCCGAGCGCCACCCCCGCCACACAGGCCGTGGACGCCGGCACGATCAGCATCCCCTTCACCGGGTACGAGCCCGAACTCGGGCCCGCCGCCAGGTCACCGGCGCTCCAGAACCGCAGGTCGGCCCCGTCCGCAGGCGCCTCGAAGGTGCCCGGCTTGCCGTCGGCGCCGCGCGCCAGCCACTCCGCCAGGTCCTCGCGCCAGTGCGCGTCCCGGAAGGCGATCCCGGTCTCGTCCAGCAGGGTGAGGCGCGAGGCCCGGCTCACCACCAGGTCGACGCTCTCCCCCGCCGCGATCAGCCCCCTGATCACCGCCGCCGCGTACGGCGTCCCGGACGCCCCGGAAACCCCGACCACCCACGGGGTGCGCTTGCGCTCTGTCATACCTCCGAGACTATCCGGCCACCCCGGGCAGGCACTCGGTAAGGTGTCCGGACGTTCCTGGGAGGGGGCCCTTCACAGGCTTCCCCCCCGGGTTCAGGGGGTTCACGGGGTGCACGGGCTTTCAGGGGGACGAGGATGAGCACGACGACGGTGGAGCCGCGCCGCACGCGGACCGGCCGGGCCAAGGCCGCCGCGCAGCTGATGGTGGGCTGGGTGGCGCTGCTGTGGCTGATCGAGCTGGTGGACCTGCTGACCGGCCACGCGCTCGACGGGTACGGGGTCGCCCCGCGGGACCCGGACCACCTGATAGGCGTGGTCGCCCATCCCTTCCTGCACTTCGGCTTCGGCCACGTGGCCGCCAACAGCTGGCCGCTGCTGGTCTTCGGCTTCATCGCCGCGCTCAGCGGTATACGCCGCCTGCTCGCGGTGAGCGCGATCATCACCCTGGCGGTCGGCGTGGGCGCCTGGCTGATCGCACCGCCGGACACCCTGGGCGCGGGCGCCTCCGGGCTGGTCTTCGGCCTCTTCGGCTACGTGGTGGTCCGCGGCTTCGTCGAGCGCAAGCCGCTGAACGCGCTGACCGGGGTGGCGGTCGCCGCCGTCTGGGGCTCCACCATCTTCTTCGGCGTCCTGCCCACCGACTCCGGTGTCGGCTGGTACGCCCACCTCATCGGCCTCGTCGCGGGCGTCCTGGTCGCCCTCCGCTTCCGCCGCCCGGCCGCCACCGCGCAGCCTGCCCTGGCCGTCTGACCGGACTGGCCGTCTGACCGCACTGGGCACCGGACAGGCGCCGGACAGGCACCTGCCCGACCGGCAGCGGACAGCCGCCGGACGGGCCCTAGAGGGTCAGCCCGCGCAGCAGCAGGTCCGCCAGCGCGCACACGAACAGCGCGATGCCGATGAAGCCGTTGACGGTGAAGAAGGCGCGGTTCAGCCGGGACAGGTCGTGCGGGGTGACGATGGTGTGCTCGTAGAGGAAGGCACCCGCGACCACCGCGAGGCCCACCCAGAACGCCGCGCCCGCGTCCGTGGCGAGGGCGTACCAGATCAGCAGGCCCATGGTCACGAGGTGCGCGCCGCGCGCCCCCCACAGGGCGGCCGGCACACCGAAGCGGGCCGGGACGGACCGGACGCCCTCCGCCCGGTCGGCGGCCACGTCCTGGCAGGCGAAGATCAGGTCGAAGCCGCCGATCCACACGCCGACCGCGAGGCCGAGGACGACCGCGTCCCAGGACCAGGTCCCGGTGACGGCCAGCCAGGCGCCGACCGGGCCGATCGCCTGGGCCAGTCCGAGGATGGCGTGCGGGAAGTCCGTGAACCGCTTGCCGTACGGGTACACCACCATCGGGACCACGGCCACGGGCGCGAGCGCCAGGCACAGCGGGTTGAGCAGGGCGGCCGAGCCGAGGAAGACCACGAGGGCGATACCGGCGCCGGTCCACGCCGACCGCACCGACACGGCGCCGGTGACCAGTTCGCGTCCGGCGGTGCGCGGATTGCGCGCGTCGATCTCGCGGTCGATGATCCGGTTCGCGGCCATCGCGAAGGTCCGCAGGCCCACCATGCAGAGGGTGACGAGCAGCAGCGTGAGCCAGTGCACGGTGCCGTCGAGCCGGAACATGGCGGTGAGCGCGGCGATGTAGGCGAAGGGCAGCGCGAAGACCGAGTGCTCGATCATCACCAGCCGCAGGAACGCCTTCACCTTGCCGCCGACCTGCGGGGCCGGTCCGGGCCCGAGGACTCCCTCGGCGGCCGATGTCATGCGAGGGACCTCCGGAACTGTTCGAGTTCGCCGCGCAGTTCACCCGCGGCCGACGGGCCGATCTCGACCTCCAGCGGAAGGGTGCCCTCGCCGGGCGGCGGGACGACGGTGGCCAGGAAGGCGAAGCCCTCACCGGCCGGGCGGCTGTCCAGGCGCAGCACCTCGTGCGCGCCGACCGTGAGCACCACCGTGGCCTCGGCGTCGGGGTCCGCGAGCGCGGCCCCGAGCCGGTCCGCGAACGCGGCGGCCTCGGTGTCGGTCAGGTCGTCGAGGGCGATCTCGCGGCCCTCGCCGTCCGTGCGGTCCGCGATCAGCTGCCAGAGGTCGGAGGGGCCGGCGAACTCCTCCGGGGTGACCCCGGCCCGCTCGGCGGCCTCCCGCACCTCGGGCTGCGCCGGGTCGATGGAGGGGCGCACCAGCGCCACGCAGGGGGTGTCGCTACCGATGAACAGGGCGGGACCGCCCACGGCGATGCTCACAGGCCGTACTCCGGGGCATCCCCGCAGCGGCGGGGAGCAGAAGCCCACGCCCTGTCTGCTTCCATCCGCGCTGAGTGGCTCACAGCCCGTACTCCTTCCAGCGTCGGGTCACCCGTTCGGCCGTCTCCGGGTCGGACTCCACCATGTCGGGCCAGCCGCCGTCGCGCGTGTACCCCTCCTCCGGCAGTTTCCGCGTGGCGTCGATGCCCGCCTTGCCTCCCCAGAACTGCTGGTACGAGGCGTGGTCCAGGTGGTCCACCGGGCCCTCGACCACGGTGAGGTCGCGGGAGTAGTCGGTGTTGCCGAGCGCCCGCCAGGAGACCTCGTGCAGGTCGTGGACGTCGCAGTCCTTGTCGACCACGATGATCAGCTTGGTCAGCGACATCATGTGCGCGCCCCAGATGGCGTGCATCACCTTCTGCGCGTGCTTGGGGTACTTCTTGTCGATCGAGACGATCGCGCAGTTGTGGAAGCCGCCGGACTCGGGCAGGTGGTAGTCCACGATGTCCGGGACGATGATCTTCAGCAGCGGCAGGAAGAAGCGCTCGGTCGCGCGGCCCAGCGGGCCGTCCTCGGTCGGCGGGCGGCCGACCACGATCGACTGGAGCAGCGGGCGCCTGCGCATGGTGACGCAGTCGATCGTGAGCGCGGGGAAGGGCTCCTGCGGGGTGTAGAAGCCGGTGTGGTCGCCGAAGGGGCCCTCGGGCAGCATCTCGCCCGGCTCCAGCCAGCCCTCGATCACGACCTCCGCGTGCGCGGGGACCTGGAGCGGGACGGTCTTGCAGTCGACCATCTCGATCCGCTTGCCCGCGACGAACCCGGCGAAGAGGTACTCGTCGATGTCGCCGGGCAGCGGCGCGGTGGACGCGTACGTCACGGCGGGCGGGCAGCCGAAGGCGATCGCGACCGGCAGCCGCTCGCCCTTGGCCGCGGCCACGGCGTAGTGGTTGCGGCTGTCCTTGTGGATCTGCCAGTGCATGCCGATGGTGCGCTTGTCGTGGCGCTGGAGGCGGTAGAGGCCCAGGTTGCGCACGCCGGTCTCGGGGTGCTTGGTGTGGGTGAGGCCCAGGTTGAAGAAGGAGCCGCCGTCCTTGGGCCAGGTGAAGAGGGCCGGCAGCAGGTCCAGGTCGACGTCGTCGCCGGTGAGCACGACCTCCTGGACGGGCGCCGAGTCGCCCTTGATCTTCTTCGGCGGGACGTGGACCATCGAGCCGAGCTTGCCGAACGCCTCGCGGACGCCGATGAAGCCCTGCGGGAGCTCCGGCTTGAGCAGGCCGCCGATCTTCTCGCTGATCTCGCCGTAGGACGTGAGACCGAGGGCCTTGAGGAGGCGGCGGTCGGTGCCGAAGACGTTCATGGCCAGCGGCATGGCCGAGCCCTTGACGTTCTCGAAGAGGAGCGCGGGGCCGCCCGCCTTGTTCACTCTGTCGACGATCTCCCCGACCTCCAGATAGGGGTCGACTTCGGCCTTGATGCGCTTGAGGTCGCCCTCTCGCTCCAGAGCCCGGAGCAGCGAGCGGAGATCGTCGTAAGCCATAGGGGCCAGTATCCGTCACCAACTACCCTGGAGGCGTCACCGGGGCCCCCGCGGTCCCGCCGCCACTGCCCGGGAGTCGGTCCCACACCGTGCTGCGCTATCTGCCGTTCCTGCTGGTCATCGCGCTGACCGTCTACGCCTTCATCGACTGCCTGAACACTCCCGAGGAGGAGGTCAAGCACCTGCCGAAGGTGGCCTGGGTGATGATCATCCTGCTCTTCTCCTTCGTGGGCCCGGTGGTGTGGCTGTTCGCGGGCAAGAAGCGGTCGGCCGTCGGCGGCGGGCGGAGCCGCCGGGCGCAGTGGGTGGCGCCCGACGACAATCCGGAGTTCCTGAAATCCCTGCGCGAGGAGCAGGAGAAGAAGGACGGCACGAAGGACAGGGACGCGGACCCGGACAAGGACTGACCCCGGGTCAGGGCGTCCGTCACCGCGTCCACGGCAGTACGCGGGGCTCCTCCTCCCCCGGCACCGAGACCACGCCGTCGGCGCGCATGGCCACGTACGCCCGGAAGTCCTCGGGCGCGCCGATCCGGCGCGGCACCCCGGCGGGCAGCACGAGGGTCCGCCCGGCGGGGACCCGCTCGGTGCGGCCCTCACTGGTGACCTCCAGGGAGCCGGCGGTGAGCAGCCAGACCTGCTCGCGGCTGGCGGAGTGCTCGGGGCCGGTGGCCCCGGCGGGCATGTCGACCTCCCAGGTGCTGAGTTCGGCGCTGCCGCGGCTGGGGGCGGCGAGGCCGGTCATGGTGGCGTTCGGGGTGGCGGTGACGTTCTCGGGGGCGGGGCTGATCACGTGCACGGTGGATCCTTCGTTCGGTCCGAGGTCTGAGTAAAGGTGCTTTACTCGATTCGAGTAAAGCACCTTTACTCAGGCGTGTCACCATGTTTCCGTGACGAGAGACGACTACGAGGGCGTCGAGCTGACCTTCCTGCTCGGCCTCGGCTTCCAGCTGGTGCTGGCCGAGTTCACCCGGCGCCTGACCGAGGCGGGACAGCGCGACCTGCGGCCCGTGCACGGCATGACCTTCCAGGTCCTGGGCCGCGGCGGGGCCACCGCGACCGAGCTCGCCGAACGGCTCGGGGTGACCAAGCAGGCCGCCGGGCAGATCGTCGACGACCTGGAGAAGCGCGGCTACGTACGCCGCGACCCGCACCCGGAGGGCGGCCGCCGCAAGCTCGTCGTGCTCACCCCGGCGGCCTGGGAGCACCTGTCCGTCGCGGGCCGGATCCTGCACGAGCTGGAGGCCGAGCTGGGCCGCGGCACCGACCTCGGCGCGCTGCGCCGCGAACTGGGCTCCGTCATCCGCACCCTGCACGGCGAGGACGGCCTGCCGCCGCTGCGCCCGGTGTGGTGAGGAGGGCGGCCCGGGAACGCGCGACGCCGGTGGCCCGCCCCGGGGCGCGCGGTCGTCGCCTTCCTCGTCTCCGACCGGGGGAAG
>NZ_JBEYVX010000135.1:0-10748 GCF_040644195.1 Streptomyces sp. NPDC047014
CCCACCCGCCCCCCCCCTTGACCCCCCCCGCCATAATCACACACGTCCCCACCCCGACCCTCTCCCGATGGGGCCGGGGCGGCCGACTCGGCCGGGGCGCCGGAGCCGTCGTCGATGACGGCCAGCTCGGCGCCGACCTCGACGGTCTCGTCCTCAGCGACCTTGATCGACGCCAGGATGCCGGCGACGGGCGACGGGATCTCGGTGTCGACCTTGTCGGTCGAGACCTCGAGCAGCGGCTCGTCGGCCTCGACGCGCTCGCCCTCGGCCTTCAGCCAGCGGGTGACAGTTCCCTCGGTGACGCTCTCGCCGAGCGCCGGAAGGGTTACGGAAACCGACATGGTTTCTGTTGCTCCTTACGAAAGTGCGGAAGTGGTCGTCGCGCCCGTGACGAATCAGTCGTGGGAGTGCAGCGGCTTGCCGGCCAGGGCCAGGTGGGCCTCGCCCATCGCCTCGTTCTGGGTCGGGTGCGCGTGGATGAGCTGCGCGACCTCGGCCGGCAGGGCCTCCCAGTTGTAGATCAGCTGGGCCTCGCCGACCTGCTCGCCCATCCGGTCACCGACCATGTGGACGCCGACCACGGCACCGTCCTTGACCTGGACGAGCTTGATCTCGCCCGCAGTCTTGAGGATCTTGCTCTTGCCGTTGCCCGCCAGGTTGTACTTGAGGGCGACGACCTTGTCCGCGCCGTAGATCTCCTTGGCCTTGGCCTCGGTGATGCCGACGGAAGCGACCTCGGGGTGGCAGTACGTGACGCGCGGGACACCGTCGTAGTCGATCGGGACGGTCTTGAGACCGGCCAGACGCTCCGCGACCAGCATGCCCTCGGCGAAGCCGACGTGCGCGAGCTGGAGGGTCGGGACGAGGTCACCCACGGCCGAGATGGTCGGCACGTTGGTCTGCATGTACTCGTCGACGAGGACGTAGCCGCGGTCCATCGCGACGCCCTGCTCCTCGTAGCCCAGGCCCTGCGAGACCGGGCCGCGGCCGATGGCGACCAGCAGCACCTCGGCCTCGAAGGTCTTGCCGTCGGCCAGCGTCACGCGGACGCCGTTCTCCGTGTACTCGGCCTTGTCGAAGAAGGTGCCGAGGTTGAACTTGATGCCGCGCTTGCGGAAGGCGCGCTCCAGCAGCTTGGAGCTGTTCTCGTCCTCGACGGGCACGAGGTGCTTGAGGCCCTCGATCACGGTCACGTCGGAGCCGAAGGACTTCCACGCCGAGGCGAACTCGACGCCGATGACGCCGCCGCCCAGGATGATCGCGGACTCGGGCACGCGGTCCAGGACCAGCGCGTGGTCCGAGGAGAGGATGCGGTTGCCGTCGATCTCCAGGCCCGGCAGGGACTTCGGCACGGAGCCGGTCGCGAGCAGGACGTGGCGGCCCTGGACACGCTGGCCGTTCACGTCGACGGAGGTCGGCGAGGAGAGGCGGCCCTCACCCTCGATGTACGTCACCTTGCGGGAGGCGACCAGGCCCTGCAGGCCCTTGTACAGGCCCGAGATGATCTCGTCCTTGTACTTGTGCACCCCCGCGACGTCGATGCCCTCGAAGGTGGCCTTCACGCCGAACTGGGCGGATTCGCGCGCCTGGTCCGCGATCTCGCCCGCGTGCAGCAGAGCCTTCGTGGGGATGCAGCCGTTGTGCAGGCAGGTGCCGCCGAGCTTGTTCTTCTCGATCAGCGCAACGTCGAGACCCAGCTGCGAGGCGCGAAGGGCCGCGGCGTAACCGCCACTGCCACCGCCGAGGATCACTAGGTCGAAAACGGTGCTGGCGTCGTTCGCCACGTCACGTCCTCCATGCTGTGCGCCGGGCACCGGTCCTCTGTGACCGGGCGGCGGCTGGTAATCGGCCGCTTGTATCTTCGGCCCTGTGGTGGGGGCCCTGTCCTGCCGAGAACCCATCTTCGCATTTGTCGGGGGAGTGCGGGACGCCGGGCCCACGATGTGACAGGGCGTTCTGTCCGAAGTGATGCCGAAGTGATGGTTACCACCGCGTAGAAACCTACGGAATCCGTGGTGGCGGAGCCGCACCCCGGGACCGGAGCGGTCCCGGGGTGCGGCACGTCACACTCGCGGGGGTCAGCCCAGGTCGCCCGTGGCGGTGCGCTCGGCCAGCCGGACCAGGGTGCGCACGGCCGAGCCGGTGCCGCCCTTGGGGGTGTAGCCGTGCGGCGCGCCCTCGTGGAAGGCGGGGCCGGCGATGTCGAGGTGGGCCCAGGTGATGCCCTCGCCGACGAACTCCTGGAGGAAGAGGCCGGCCACCAGGCCGCCGCCCATGCGGACGCCCATGTTCGCGATGTCCGCGGTGGGGGAGTCCATGGTCTTGCGCAGCTCGGCGGGGAGCGGCATCGGCCAGGAGGACTCGCCGACCTCCTCGGCGATCTCGTGGATCGAGGTACGGAAGGCGTCGTCGTTCGCCATGATCCCGAAGGTACGGTCGCCCAGGGCCAGCACCATCGCGCCGGTCAGGGTGGCCACGTCGACGATCGCGTCCGGGTTCTCCTCGGACGCCTTGGTCAGCGCGTCGCCCAGGACCAGGCGGCCCTCGGCGTCGGTGTTCAGGACCTCGACGGTCTTGCCGCTGTACATGCGCAGCACGTCGCCCGGCTTGGTGGCGGAGCCCGAGGGCATGTTCTCGGCGAGCGCGAGCCAGCCGGTGACGTTGACCCGCAGGCCGAGCTTGGCGGCGGCGACCACGGAGGCGAAGACGGCGGCGGCGCCGGCCATGTCGCACTTCATCGTCTCGTTGTGGCCGGCCGGCTTGAGGGAGATGCCGCCCGAGTCGTAGGTGATGCCCTTGCCGACGAAGGCCAGGGTCTTCTCCGCCTTGGGGTGGGTGTAGGTGAGCTTCACCAGGCGCGGCGGGTTCTCGGAGCCCTTGCCGACGCCCATGATGCCGCCGTAGCCGCCCTTGACCAGGGCCTTCTCGTCCAGCACCTGGACCTTGACGCCGTTCTCCTTCGCGGCCGCGGAGGCCACGGCGGCGAACGCCTCGGGGGTCAGGTCGTTCGGCGGGGTGTTCACCAGGTCGCGGGCGACGTTGACCTCGGTGGCCACGACGGTGGCGCGCTCGACCGCGGCCTTGTGCTCCTTGTCGCGCGGCTTGGCGCCCACGAGGAGCACCTCGGCGAGCGGCTGCTTCGGGCCGGAGTCCTTGGCGGAGCCCTTGCCGTTGCCGGCCTTCTTCTCGCCGCCCTGGTACGCGGTGAAGGTGTACGCGCCGAGCAGCGCGCCCTCGGCCACGGCGGTGACGGCCGAGGCGTCGTCGAGGGGCAGCGCGAAGGCGGCCTTCTTGGTGCCGTGCAGGGCGCGGGCGGCGGCACCGGCGGCGCGGCGCAGCACCTCCTCGTCGAACGACTCCTCCTTCTCCGGGACGGAGCCGAGGCCCACCGCCAGCACGACCGGGACCTTGAGGCCCGCCGCCGGGGCCGGCAGCTTGGTGACCTCGCCTTCGGCGCCCGAGGCGCCGAGCGCGTCGAGGACACCGGCGAGCTTGCCGTCGTACGCCTTGTCCACGGCCTCGGCGCCGGCGGCGAGGACGGGGCCCTTCGGGCCCTTCGCGACACCGACGACGAGGACGTCGGCGCGCAGCGTCGCGGCACCGGCAGTGCTGAGAGTCAGAGCAGTCACGGTGGTGAAGTCTCGCTTCCGTTTGTGTGTGTGGGCCGAGTGGGTGGACGGCCGTCCGTAGCGATCGTATTCGGGGCCCGACGGCCGCCGGCAACGAGCCTACGCGCACGTCCTCGTCCGTACGTCACTCGAAGGTTTGGCAGGGTGTTCGATCAAGCGGCCATCAGGTTCACCCATCTGTGGACTCTGCCCCAGGTTTGCCTCACGGACCTCACGAGGTCCGAAAGACTCGGTCCACTCTCGCAAGGGGACGCGGGGTCCCTTTGCATGATTTCCACAGAGCCTCCCACGGCCCGGCACACCGCCTGAGGCCGCGTCGAGGGACGCCTGCGGGGGGAAAGGCCGAAATGGTCCACAAGAACCGGATGAACAGGCTGGCCGCCGTCATGGCGGCGGCCGCCCTGGTATCCGTGGCAGTACCCGCCGCGACCGCCACGGCGGCCGCGACACCACCGCGGATCGACCTCAAGGTGCTCGTCGTCGACGACGGCGGCAGCTCGGTCGAGGCCATCACCGCGGAGCTCCGGGACACCGGAGTGCCGTACACCCGCGTCCAGCTGGGCAGCGCGAGCCGCCCCGTCATCAACGCGGCGTTCCTCAGCGACACCGTCGACGGCCGGCCGCGCGCCAAGTACCAGGGCGTCGTCCTGCCGAACGAGAACCCCTTCGGGGAGGGCTCGGCCGAGATGGCCGCGCTCGCCTCCTACGAGACGGCGTACGGGATCCGCCAGGTCGACGCCTACACCTGGGCGCACCCGGGCGTCGGCCTGGAGTACACCGACAACGGCGGCTACAGCGGCCAGCTCGACGGCACCCAGGCCGCGGTCACCGCCGCCGGCAAGGCCGGGCCCTTCGCCTACCTCGGCGGACAGGTCGCCTTCGAGGACAACTCGCCGCTGGTCCCCGAGAGCTACGGCTTCATGGGCAAGCCGCGCCCCGGCTACACCAGCTACGTGGACGCGCCCGTCGGCTCCGGCCGGGCCTCCCTGGTCGGCGAGTACACCCACGACGGCCGCAGCGAGCTCGTGGTCACCTTCGGCTACAACCAGCACCAGCAGCAGTTCCGGCTGCTGGCCCGCGGCATCGTCGACTGGCTGACGCAAGGGGTGCACCTCGGCCAGAGCCGCAGCTACTTCGCGGTCCACGTCGACGACGTCTTCGCCCCCGACGCCCGCTGGAACAAGGAGCTGAACTGCACCCCGGGCGACTACGCCTGCGCCGGCGGCGAGGGCAAGGAGAGCACGATCCGGATGAGCGCCGCCGACGCCGTGTACGCGGCGCAGTGGCAGACCTCCAAGGACTTCAAGCTCGACATGCTCTTCAACGGCGGCGCCGGCGAGGAGTGGAAGGCGGAGAACGGCGGGGTCGACGCGATGACCGCCCAGCTCGTCGCGGACCGCGCCAAGTACCGCTGGATGAACCACACCTACACCCACCCGTTCCTCGGCTGCGTGCAGAACACCGCCGTCACCCCGTGGACCTGCACCAAGAACGCCCAGGGTGCGATCCAGTACATGAGCCGCGCCGAGATCTCCGCCCAGATCCGCGACAACAACAACTGGGCCGCCGCCAAGGGCATCACCCTGGACCGGACCGAGCTCGTCACCGGCGAGCACTCCGGCCTCAGGACCGCCCCGCAGCAGCCCGCCGACAACCCCAACCTGGCCGGCGCCCTCGCCGACAACGGCGTCAAGTGGGCCGGCAGCGACAACTCCCGCGAGCCCGACCAGCGCGCCGTCGGCGCGGCCCTCACCGTCCCCCGGCACCCGATGAACGTGTACTACAACACGGGCACCAACGCCGAGATGGCCGACGAGTACAACTGGATCTACACCAGCCGAGCCCACGGCGGCAGCGGTGTCTGCGAGGACAACCCGGCCACCTCCACCTGCCTGCCGGCCCCCCTCGACGTCAACACCGGCTACGTGGACTACATCGTCCCCGCCGAGGCCCGCACCGCCCTGCGCCACGTCCTCGCCAACGACCCCCGCCCGCACTACGTCCACCAGTCCAACCTGGCCGAGGACCGCACCCTCTACCCCGTGCTCAACAAGGTCCTCGACACCTACCGGGCCCTCTACGCGCCCAGCGCCCCCCTGGTCAACCAGTCCATGAAGGACACCGGCGTCGAGCTCCAGCGCCGCGCCGCCTGGGACAAGGCACTCGCCGACGGCAAGGTCACCGCCTACCGCATCGGCAAGGACGTCACCGTCAAGGCGCCCTCCGGGGTCACCGCCCCGGTCACCGCCCCCAACGGCACCAAGAAGCAGATGCTGCTCGGCACCGCCGACTTCGGCACCGCCTACGCCGGCAGCCGCTCCGCCTGGACGGCACCCGAGCTGATGCAGAGCGCCGTCACGCTCAAGCTGCCCAGCTGACCCACCCGCACCACACCACCGGCACCACCTGCTGCCGGCGCCCCGCACCGCCGGGCGCCGGCCCCTTTTCCGTCCTGGGGGGACACACCGCATGAGTCATGGGCGTCATGTCACCATGCTCACCGAAGGCACCTACCCGCACGTCCACGGAGGCGTCAGCACCTGGTGCGACCAGCTCGTCCGCGGCATGCCCGAGGTCGACTTCAACGTCATAGCCCTGACCGGCTCCGGCCGGGAGCCGGTCACCTGGGAACTGCCGCGCAACGTCTACCGGCACACCGCCGTCCCGCTCTGGGGACCGCCCCCGGCCAAGGGGCGGCGCGGACAGCGGCTGCGCGGCCGGGCCCTGCGCCGCTTCACCGAGGTCTACGAGAGCCTGCTGCTCACCCTGCTCGACCCCGCGGGCGGCGGCGCCCGCCACGACTTCTCCACCGCGCTGCGCGAACTGGCCTTCCTCGCCCGCGGCGGGAAACTCGCGCCCGCCCTCCGCTCAGAATCGGTTCTGCGCCTGCTCATGGACGTCTGGACCCGCCCCGGCCTCACCACCGCCGCGGCCGCGCCCACCATCCACGACGCGCTCACCGCCACCGACCTGCTGGAACACGCCCTGCGCCCGCTCAGCGTGCGCATCCCGCCCGACAGCGTCGCGCACGCCGTCAGCAGCGGCCTCGCCACCCTCCCCGCGCTCGCCGCCAAATACCTCGACGGGGTGCCCTTCCTGCTCACCGAGCACGGCATCTACCTGCGCGAGCGCTACCTCGGCTACCGCACCGCCGAACAGCGCTGGCCCGTCAAGGCCCTCATGCTCGGCTTCTACCGCGAGCTCAACACCGAGGGCTACCGGCAGGCCGACCTCATCACCCCCTGCAACCAGTACAACCGCCGCTGGGAGGAACGCGGAGGCGCCGACTCCACACGCATCCGCACCGTCTACAACGGCGTCGACCCGCACGCCTTCCCCGAGGCCGGCCCCGAGCCCGAGGTGCCCACCCTCAGCTGGTGCGGCCGCATCGACCCCATCAAGGACCTCGAAACCCTGATCCGGGCCTACGCCTTCATGCGCCGGGAACTGCCCGCCCTGCGGCTGCGCCTCTTCGGGCCCGTCCCGGCCGGCTGCGAGGAGTACCGGACGCGCCTGGAGAAGCTGGCCGCCGAACTCGGCGTCACCGACGGCATCACCTACGAGGGCCGCATCGAGGACGTGGCCGGCGCCTACGCGGCCGGCTCCGTGGTCATGCTCTCCAGCATCAGCGAGGGCTTCCCGTTCAGCATCATCGAGGCCATGTCCTGCGGGCGCACCACCGTCTCCACCGACGTCGGCGGCGTGCGCGAGGCCGTCGGGGACACCGGACTCGTCGTCCCGCCCCGCGAGCCCGAGACCATGGCCCGCGCCACCCTCGCCCTGCTGCGCGACGACGCCCGCCGCGCCGAACTGGGCCGGATGTCCCGCCGCCGGGTCGTGGAGAAGTTCACCCTCCACCAGTCCGTGGACGGCTTCCGGCACATCTACCGCGAACTCGCCGGCCAGCCCGTGCTGCCCGTGCACGCCGACGACCCCTGGACCCAGCGGCTCGCGGACCCCTGGTACCGCGAACTCGCCACGGACAGGAGCCCCTGGTGAGCGGATCCCTCTGGCTGCGGCCCCCCGGAGCCTCCTCCGGCACCCTCCCGGCCGTCCCGCGGCCCCGCACCGGCGACGACCCCGGGCCCGCCGCCGACCCGCTGGACGAACTCGCCGCCCGGCTCGGCGTGTTCATCGCCGCCGCCGTCCACCCCGACGAGATCGCCGCCGTCCTCGAATCCGACGGCATGAACGACGAGTACATCCGGCTCACCTACGGCCGCCAGGACTCCTTCGCCCTTGCCGAGGAGCTCTACGCCCGCGTGCCCCGCTCCTTCCCGGAGCCGGGCCCCGCCGCCGACCCCTGGAAGGTGTCCCTCTCCGCCTGCCTGCTGCGCGGGGTGATCTTCGCCCTGCCCGGCCTGGCCTACCTGCTCGGCGCCCCCCTCCTCGAAGGCCCGCAGGACCGCCTCGGCCTGCCCGCCGGCACCCTCACCCTGCTCGCCGGAGCCCTCATCGGCTGGGTCTGGGACCAGACCCTCTCCCACCGCGCCTACTCCTGGCTCGGCCTCGGCGACCGGGCCGCCGCCGGGCGCACCCTGCTCGTCGGAGCCCCCGCCGGAGCCCTGCTCGGCACCGCCGCCGCCCTCACCGTGCCCGGCGGACCGCCCTTCTCCTACGCCTTCGCCGCCGGCCAGGCGTGCTACGTCGGCGCCGCCACCGTCCTGCTCGTCCTCGGCCGGGAGCGGGTCCTGCTGGCCGCGCTCGCGCCGATGGCCGCCGGAGCCGTCCTCGTCCTCCTCGTGGACCTGCCCGTGCCGCTGCGCGTGGCCCTGCTCCTCGTCTCCCTGCTGGCCGCCTGCGCCCTCGCCGTCCGGGAACTGCCCGTCGCCGACGGGGTACGGGCCACCGCCGCCCGGATCCGCGGCCTCACCGCCCGCCGTCCCGGCCGGGGCCCCGTGCGCTGGCGGATGCTGCGCGGCGCCGAGGAGGAGTACGCCGTACGCGGGCCACGGCTCGGGGACTCGGTGCCCTTCGGGGTCTTCGGCCTGGGCACCGGCCTGCTCGTGCTCTACGCCGCCCTCGGCGAAGTCCTCGCCGGAGGCCCCGCCGAGGCGGTCGCCGCCCCCTCGGCCGTCGCCCTCACCCTCAGCATGGGCCCCGCCGAATGGCTGCTCCACCGCTTCCGCAGCGGCACCCTGTCCGGGCTGCGCGGAGCCCGCTCGCCCCGGGCCTTCCGGCGGCGCATGCTCCGTACCCTCGCCCGCTGCCTCACCCTCTACCTGGCGGTCCTGCTCGCCCTCGGGCTCACCGGGACCCTGCTGTGGCCGGGCGCCCCCGGGCTCACCGGGGTGCGCGTCGCCACCCTCCTGCTGCTCGGCGCCGTGATGTGGAGCGGGCTGCTCCTGCAGTCCTTCGGCGCGGTCCGGCCCGCGGCCGTCGTCTGCGCCTCGGCCGCCGTCGCCCAGAGCCTGGCCCTGCTGACCGGGATCGGCCAGCCGCGCGTGGTCCAGCTGGCGGTCGCCGGCACGGCCGCCGCGGCCCTGGCCGTCCTGGTCTGCCTGTTCCTCGGCCGGGCCACCGCCCACCGATGACGCACGAGAAGAAGGACCCCATGCTGCTGGTGCCCCTGTACGAGCATCCCGCCGACCGGCCCGAGTTCTGGGACCGGCTCATCCACTGCGCCGACCGGCTCCACTCGGTGGTGCTCAACCCGGGCAACGGCCCCGGCTCCGCCCCCGACGAACGCTTCGCGCAGGTCGCGGCACGGCTGCGGGACGCGGGGGTGCCCGTACTCGGCTACACCGACACCGACTACGGGCGGCGCCCGCACGCCGCGGTGGTGCAGGACCTGCTGCGCCACCGCGACTGGTACGCCGCCGACGGGGCCTTCCTCGACCAGGCGTCCGCCGACCCGGACCTGCTCCCGCACTACGGGCGGCTCGCCGTCGCCGCCCGCGCGGCGGGCGCCCGCACGCTCGTCCTCAACCACGGGGTCCACCCGCACCCCGGCTACGCCCGGCTCGCGGACCTCCTCGTCACCTTCGAGGGCCCCTGGGACGCCTACCGCGAGGCGGAGGCCGTGCCGTCCTGGACCGCCGACCATCCGGCGCACCGGTTCTGCCACCTGGTGTACGCGGTCCCGCCGGGGGCCCTCGCGGCCCGGCTGGCGGGGGAGCTGGCCAGCGAGCGCGGGGCGGGCGTGCACTGCGCCGTGCCCGGGAGCGGGCCGCATCCGTGGGGGACCCTGCCGTACGCGCTGGAGGAGGCGGGATGAGGAAACGTACCCTCGCGTCGGCGCTGTCCCTGCTCCTTCTGCTGCTCGCGGGGTGCACCTCCTCGCCGGACGACGACGAGGAGCCGGTCCGCTGGCCGGAACTGGCCCCCGGGCAGCGCTGGCAGCCGCCGCCGGGCACGGCCTGGCAGTGGCAGCTGACGGGCCGCCTCGACACCTCGGTGAAGGCCCCCGTCTACGACGTGGACGGCTTCAACACGAGCAAGGAGCAGGTCGCGACGCTCAAGAAGGCCGGGCGCAAGACGATCTGCTACCTCTCCACCGGCGCCTGGGAGGACTTCCGCCCCGACGCGGGCGCCTTCCCCAAGGACCTGCTCGGCAGGGGCAACGGCTGGGAGGGAGAGCGGTGGCTGGACATCCGGCGGGTGAAGGAGCTGGAGCCGCTGATGGCGAAGCGGATGGACATGTGCCGCGAGAAGGGCTTCGACGCGGTGGAGCCGGACAACATGGACGGCTACGCGAACACCTCCGGCTTCCCCCTCACCGGGGACGACCAGCTCCGCTACAACCGGCTGATCGCCCGGCTCGCGCACGACCGGGGGATGTCGGTGGGCCTCAAGAACGACCTGGACCAGATCCCGCAGCTGGTGGGCGACTTCGACTTCGCGGTGAACGAGCAGTGCGCGGAGTACGAGGAATGCGACCGGCTGACCCCCTTCATCGAAGCGGGCAAGGCGGTCTTCCACGCGGAGTACGACCTCCCGCCCTCCCGCTTCTGCGGCCGCTCACGCACACTGAAACTGAGCTCGATCCAGAAACACTACGACTTGGACGCCTGGCGCCGCACTTGCCCGTGACCAAATCCAGCCTCGCCGGCCACGCCGGCGCCCGCGAGCACCATCACATTGCCGAGCAGGTGGATGCGCTGGATCCCGTACAGCCCG
>NZ_JBEYVX010000136.1:0-10300 GCF_040644195.1 Streptomyces sp. NPDC047014
CTCACGTGTGTATCGCTACTCATGCCTGCATTCTCACTCGTGAACCTGGCGCGGGGCGGGCCCGAGCAGGCGGCGGCGCGGGGCGCTCATGCCTCGTCCCCCCGGGTCAGGCGGCGGCCCAGCAGGCTGAACACCAGCGTCAGCAGGAACAGCAGCAGCGATATCGCGGAGGCGTAGCCCGTCTCCCCGGAGAAGCCCAGACCGACCTGCCGGATCAGGAAGGGCAGGGTACGGGCGCCTCCGCCGGGCCCGCCGCTCTCGCCGCCGAGGATGTAGATCTCGGTGAAGACGCGCAGCGCGGAGATCGCGGAGAGCGTGCCCACCAGCAGCATCATCGGCTTCACCTGCGGAACGGTGATGCTGAGGAAGCGGCGGACGGGGCCGGCGCCGTCGAGCGCGGCCGCCTCGTGGAGGGAGGCGGGCACGTTCCCGAGGGCCGCCAGGTAGAAGACCATGTAGTAGCCGAGGCCCTTCCACACGGTCACGATCATGGCGGACACCAGGAGCATGGTGCTGTCCGTCAGGAAGGGGACCGGCTCGGAGACCAGGCGCAGCCGCAGGAAGACGGTGTTCACCAGGCCGTCGCTGCGCAGCACCCACTGCCAGATCAGCCCGACGACCACGGCGGAGGCGATCACGGGCGTGTAGAACGCGGACCGGAAGAGGCCGATGCCGGGGACCTTCGCCTGCACGAGCACCGCGAGGGCCAGCGGCAGCAGGACCAGGCAGGGCACGACGACCGCCAGGTACAGCACGCTGTTGCCGGTGGCCACCCAGAAATCGGGGTCGGCGAAGGCACGCCGGTAGTTGGCGAGGCCGACGAAGGAGCCGCCGCGCAGGATCCGGGCGTCGGTGAAGGACAGGATCACGGTGTTGACGAACGGCCAGAGGCTGAACAGGACCACCATCACCAGACCGGGCGCGAGGAACAGGTACGGCGTCCACCACCGGCGGTGGACCAGCCCGGTGTCCGCCTCCATGGCCCGCAGGGCGGCGCGGCGGGCCCTCACTTCCGGGCCGCGTCCGCCAGCAGCCGGTTCGCCGCCTCCTCCGCCTTCCGCACGGCCGTCCGGGCGTCCTGCTCTCCGGTGATGGCCTTCTGCACCTCCCGTACGACGGCGTCCCCGACCTGACTGGTCCACTGGACGGGGGTGTTGGCGTCCAGGGCGGCCGTTTTCAGCTGCTCGGCGCCGACGGCCCGCGCCAGGGTCTCGGCGTCGGTGCCGTCACCGCGGTCCGCGAAGAAGGGGTCGGCGAGACCGCGGGCGTGGGAGGGGTAGATGGTGGCCTTCCGGGAGAACTCCACCTGGTTGGGGCCGTTGGTGACCCACTTCGCGAACTCGGCGGCCGCGTCCAGGTGCGCGGTGTCCTTGCGGATGCCGAGCGACTGGGCGTAGATGCCGATGTGGCCGAGGGTGCCGGTGACGGCTCCGGCGACCTGGGTGCGCGCGTAGACCTGCGGGGCGTTGCGCTTGATGTCCTTGACGAAGCCGGGCGAGCCGGGGCCGAAGACAAGTTTGCCGCCGCCGTAGAGCTGGTTGATGTCGTCGGACTTGAGCAGGGACTCCTTGGGCATGGCGCCCTTGGCGTACAGGTCCTTCATGCGCTCCACCCAGGCGACGGCCCGGTCGGTGCCGAAGGTGAAGCGGGTCTGCGCGGGGTCGAGGATCGGGATGCCCATCTTCTGCCAGTCTCCGGGCAGCCGTCCCTTGGGATCGGCCATGAAGGCGGCGTACCGGCCGCCGGAGCGGGCGGCGATCTGCTCGGCCTGGTCGAAGAACTGCTCGACGGTGGTGGGCGGTCGGGAGGGGTCGAGCCCGGCCTGCTGGTACAGCTCCCGGTTGAAGGTCAGGATCTCGGGCGTCACGTACCAGGGGTACGCGTACACGCTCGCGTCCCGGCCCGGCAGCTTGAACTGCTCCCAGGCGCCCGGTACGTACTCGGTGGCCAGCGCCCCGTCGAGGGCGGCGACGTCGGCGAGCATGCCGCGGCCGGCGAGCAGCTGGAAGGAGTCGGTCGAGAGGTTGACGACATCGGGGAGGGCGCCTGCCTGGGCGTCGGCGACCAGCTTCTCGTTGTAGCCGTCGCCGGGCACGTCCTCCCATTTCACGGTGACGTCCGGGTACTTCTGCTCGAAGGCGTCGATGACGCCCTGGACGTAGGCGGTGAAGGTGGGTTTCAGCTGGAGGGTGCGGAAGGTGATCTCACCCGCGACCCGGCCCGTTCTGCCCGCCTCCTCGGCATCCGCGGCCCCGGAACCGCTCAGCCCGCACGCGGTGGCGGAGAGGAGGGCGCCGGCGATCAGTGTGCCCGCAGCCGTACGGGTCGTGCTGGAACGGTTCATGGTCGCCGCCTTCGCAGAAGTCCGGCCTCGTCGCCGGAGGCGGTGCCCACGGTCGTCGCCGAGCAAGACCTCGTCAATGAGGCCGGAGGAAAGCTGGCCGGTGCGCGGTGGTTGCGGAATGGCCCGAGACCGCTGGGAAATCCGCTGCGCACTCTTATCGCACGCCTCCCACCTGGACTGATGCGCTTTAGTACGCCAGCCGCCGGGGAGCGTGTGGATTTGCCGGTCCGCCCCCTCCCGCGGCTGTTTTTGACGCCTTGTCGCCCCCGCCGGGAGCCGCGCACTAATGCGCTTTACCCGTACGGTGCGTAAAGCGCGCCCGGCCCGCTGTTGTGCGGCCGGGTGTCACCGGCCAGGTTTCGGCCGAACGGCGTGTAGCTCAGCACCTGTCGCTGTGCGACCCGGCGGGTCGGGAGCGGGCCTTCGCCGGGATGGACGCACACGCCGCCCGGTTCCCCGCCCGCACCGCCGCCGTGATGAGCCCGAGGTTGGACGCACTGCGGCGGGCCGCGGCAACGTGGTAGCCCCGTCGGCTACTTCATCGGGTAGCGGACCTTCTCCGCCAGCTTCCCGTCCTTGAAGCAGAAGCGCAGAACCGTTTCCTTGCCACCCTCGGCCTCGCCGCTGGAGACGTACCAGGCGCAGCTGCTGCCCTCGGGCTCGGCCGGGCCGCCGTCCTTGAGGGCGCTCTTGACGAAGCTCTCGCCCGAGGGGAGCTTCGCGCGGACCTCGCTCTCCGCGTCCCCGGTCCGCACCTCCTCGTAGACCTTGGGGTCGACCAACGTCTTCTCGGCCACGTCCAGCAGCTTGCCCGCGCCGAAGACCAGGGCGACGATGACGCCCACCCCCAGCACCAGCGCCACGCCGCAGCCGATCAGACAACCCTTGCGCTGAGCCACGCCCGTTCCTCCCACTCGCTTCGCGTCCGACGGCGGTCGCCCGGACCAGCACACCCTCGCAAGGGGCGCGGGTCCGGGGCTGTCCTCGAAAGTCGCCGGACGGCGCGACGATGGTCGTTTCAGGTGGCCGCCGGAGGGGCCGTCAGGTCACTGGGGTCGGTGTTGGCCCCGCAGAGCACGACCGCCACCCGCTCCCCCAGCGGCTCGGCGGCGCCGCGCAGGGCGGCCAGGGCGGTGGCCGCGCCCGCCTCGACCACGATCCGGTGCTCCTCCCAGAGCGCGCGGCGGGCCGCCGTGATCTGCGCGTCGGGGACGAGGACGGAGGTCACGTTCTTCTCGCGGGCCGCGTCCAGCGCGTCCTGCGAGACCCGGGTGGCGCCGAGGGAGTCGGCCGCCACGGAGTCCACCTCCACGTCCACGACCCGGTCCGCCTCCAGGGCGGCGTTCAGGGCCCGGCAGTTCTCCGGCTCGGCCGCGACCACCCGTACGCCGTGCTCGCGGGCGGCGGTGGCCACCCCGGCGAACAGCCCGCCGCCGCCCACCGCGACGACCACGGTGTCCAGGCCGGGCAGGGCCTCGCGGATCTCGTCCAGCAGCGTTCCGGCCCCGGCGGCGATCAGCGGGTGGTCGTAGGCGTGGCTGCTCAGGGCCCCGCTCGCGGCGGCGAACTCCCGGCAGGCGGCGAGGGCTTCGGCGTACCGGTCGCCGACGAGCCGGACGTCCGCGCCGTAGCCGCGCAGCCGGTCCACCTTCACGCGCGGGGCGTTGGCCGGCAGGAACACCGTGGCGGGGACGGACAGCGCGCGGGCGGCCCAGGCGCAGGCCAGCCCGGCGTTGCCGCCGGAGGCGATGGTGACACCGGCCTCGGGGACGGTGCCGGCCTCGTGGTGGGCGGCGAGGAAGTTGCGGGCGCCGCGCGCCTTGAAGCTGCCGGTGTGCTGGAGGTATTCGAGCGCGTACCAGACCCCTTCTTCGGCGGGGGTCACGGCGACGGGCCGGACCCCGCCCCCGATGCGCGCGGCGGCCGCGCGGACGGCGGCGTAGTCGAGTTGCTGCGGACGTTCCATGGTCGGTCTCCCCATCACGTGGCGGGCCGGGCGGCCTCGATCAGCTGGCGCAGGGCGCCGTAGTACACCTCGTGGTCCGTCAGGGCGGGCAGTATGTCGGCCATGCCGCCGGAGAGCACGGGGAACTCCCCCGGATCCAGCGCGGCCAGGGCGGCCCGCGAGGCGGCGGTGGCCCGCTCCGGCTCCCGGTGGTCCACGAAGGCCGCGCTGCCCAGGGTGAGCAGGTACATGCGGCGGTATGCGGTGATCGCCTCGGTGACGGTCAGTCCGGCGGCGACGCTGTCGGCGAGGGCGGGCTCGACCAGCCGGGCGAGGAGCTGCCGCCCGAGCCAGGGGCGTCCGCCGCGCAGGACGAGCAGTCCGGGGTGGTCGGTCAGCAGCCGGTACAGCGCGCGGAAGCGCTGCTCGGTGGCCTCGGCCCAGTCGGTGCCGGCGGGGATGTCGGGGAGCCGGCCGGCCAGGTGCTCGGTGCACAGGTCGAGCAGTCCGGCGAGGTCGGTGCAACGGCGCTGGACGGTGGCGTGGGAGACGCCGAGCCGGTCCGCGAGGGTGCGGAAGCTGAGGTGCTGGGGCCCCTCCTCGTCGAGGATCCGGAGGGCGGCGACGGCGATGGCCTCGGGTGTGGCGCGGTCCAGGGCGGCTGATCTCCTCGGCATGCGATACACCGTAACATACGATGTATCGACACGTTCGGGTGAGGTAGGTGGGGCCATATAGCTGGTCATCACAGGACAATCCGCGCGATCCGTTGACACTGGGTAGCCGTCTCGCTGCACTGGGCGCACGACCGTCCCCACGTCTAGGAGACCCGGTGCCGCCTCGCCTGCGCGCAATGCTCCCCTGCCTGACCGCGGCCGCCCTGCTCGCTCTCGCCCTGGGCCCCGCCCCGGCAGTGGCCGAGCCCCGGGCGACCTCGGACACCCCGCTCGCGCTCACCCCGCCGATGGGCTGGAACAACTGGGCGCACTACATGTGCGACATCGACGAGGCCACCGTGCTCGCCAACGCCGACGCCCTCGTCTCCACCGGGCTCGCCGCCAAGGGCTACGACACGGTCACCATCGACGACTGCTGGATGACCAAGAGCCGCGACGCGCGGGGCAGTCTGGTGGTCGACCGGGCCAGGTTCCCCCGCGGCATGGCCTGGCTGGGCGAGTACCTGCACGGCAAGGGCCTCAAGTTCGGCATCTACCAGGACGCCGGCTCCCTCACCTGCGAGAAGTACCCCGGCAGCGGCTCGCCCCAGGGCGGCGGACCCGACCACTACGCCCAGGACGCCCGGCAGTTCGCGTCCTGGAAGGTCGACTACGTGAAGATGGACGGCTGCAACCTGTGGGTCCCGGAGGGCCGCACCAAGGAGCAGGCGTACCGGGACGCCTACAACGGCGTCGCGCGGGCCCTGCGCGCCAGCGGACGGGACATGGTCCTCTCGGCCTCGGCGCCCGCCTACTTCCAGCAGGGCGAATGGGGCGGCTCGGACTGGCACAAGGTCCTCGGCTGGGTGGGCGAGACCGGGCAGCTGTGGCGCGAGGGCCGCGACATCCAGGTCTACAAGCCGGCCGCGCCCGCCGCCTCGCGGTGGAGCTCGGTGATGGGCAACTACGGCTACAACCGCTGGCTCGGCCGGTACGCGGGCCCCGGCAACTGGAACGACCCCGACTTCCTGATCGCGGGCGCCCCCGGCCTCACCGCCGCCGAGAGCCGCAGCCAGATCGCCCTGTGGGCCATGATGGCCTCCCCCTTCATCCTGTCCTCCGAGGTCGCGAAGCTGAGCCCGGAGGCCGTCGCCGCCCTCGGCAACACCCGGATGATCACCCTGGACCAGGACTCGATGGGCCGTCAGGCCGCCGTGGTCTCCTCGAACGCCACCTTCGAGATCCTGGTACGGCCGCTCGCGAACGGCGACCGCGCGGTGGCCGTGCTGAACCGCTCGGGCAACACCCGTGACATCCGCGTCCCGCTCGACGAGATCGGGCTCGCCGAGTGCACCGTCGACGCCCAGGACCTGTGGAGCGGCGATTTCCGCGAGGTGTCCCAGGCCCTCACCGGCCGGCTCGCCGGCCATGACACTGCGGTCTGGCGGCTGACCCCGCGCGGCTGCGCCGAGGCCGTACGGACCGGGCAGATCACCGGCGACGGCGCCCGCTGCGCCGACGGCGCCAGCAGCACCGCGGTCGGGACCGTGGTGATGGCCGCCTGCACCGGGGCCCCCGACCAGCGGTGGACCGTAGGCACCGACGCACGGCTGCGGCTGGCCGGGGAATGCCTCTCGGCGGGCGAGGAGGGCATCGTCGAACTGGCCGACTGCTCCGCACCCCGGGACAAGCAGCCCGGCCAGACCTGGTCGCACGGCCGCGACGGCGCCCTGGTGGAGAAGGCCAGCGGGCTCTGCCTGACCGCGCCCGCCCGGCCCGCCACCCCCGACGCCCCGGCCGAGCGGCTGCGGCTGGAGGACTGCGGCGACCACCGCGTCGACCAGGCGTGGGCACTGCCGGTCTGAGGCAACGGGAGACGGGCCGGGTACACCACCGGCAGGGGTTTCGGTCGCCCGTGCGGCGGCCGTCACCCTCCCGGAGGAAACCCGGCACCCCGGAGGGGGACATCGCCTCCCTCCCCTCCCGCGCGCGGACGCCACTCGCTTGACTGGCCCGGAGACGATCAGGGGCGACCACCGGCACGGTCCGGTGGCCGCCCCTTCCGATGCCACGCGGCGTGACGCGACCAGGAGGGCACCCGACCATGTCCCGGACCGAACACGAGAATTCCGCCGGAGAGCAGCCCGGCCACCAGGAGCCCGGACAGGAGCGCACGACGGCCACCGGTTCCGCAGCCGGTTCCGCCGCCGCCTCCCTGGAACTGCTGACCCTGCTCGCGGCCGGGGTGGCCGACCTCGCCCTCGACCAGCTGCGCCAGACCGCCGACCGCGCGCAGGACGCGATGCGCCGCGCCGATCTGCGCGAACTGCTCACCGACGGGGTGGTGGAGCTGCGCAAGCGCGGCGAACTGGCCACCCGCCGCGCGGGCGTGAACGGCGAGAACTACCTGGAGACCATGGCGCGGCGGGTCGCCGAGAACATCGCCGCCGAGGGCCGCCCCTGTGCATGACCACCCCGGCTTCAAGGAGCGCATCGACGCGGTGCTGGTCCGGCTGGCCGACGAGGAGGAAGCGGCCCTGCTCGGCCTCCATCCCGAACTCACCCCGCTCTCCGAGCAGTTACGCCGCTCCCTCGCCCAGGGGAAGCGGCTCCGGGCCGCCTTCCTCTACTGGGGGTGGCGGGCCGCCGGACAGCCCGACTGCGAGGGTGTCGTCCGGGCCGCGGCCGCGATGGAGCTCGTGCACGCCGCGGCCTGCACCCACGACGACATCATCGACGGCAGCCGGATGCGCCACGGGCAGCTCACGGCGCACGCCGCCTTCGCCGCGGCCGGACGGCGCTCCACCGCCCTCGCGATGATCCTCGGGGATCTGCTGATGGGGTACGCCGGACACCTCTTCACCACCTGCGGCCTGCCCGGCGGCTATCTGGCCCGGACCGTCCCCCTCTGGTCCGCCCTGCTCCGGGAGACCATGGCCGGCGAGTTCCTGGAGGTCCTGCGCACCGACGCGGCGCCGGGCCGCGATCCGCTGGTGGCGGAGTCCCTGGAGGTCGCCCGCTTCAAGACCGCCAAGTACACCGTGGAACGCCCCCTGCACCTCGGCGCCACCCTCGGCGGCGGCCCCCGCGCCCTGCTCGACGCCTTCTCCGGCTACGGGGTCCCCCTCGGGGAGGCGTTCCAGCTGCGCGACGACCTGCTGGGGACCTTCGGGGATCCGGCCAGGACCGGGAAGTCGAACCTGGACGACCTGCGCGACGCCAAACCCACCGCCCTGCTCGCCCTGACCGTGGCGGCGGCCGCACCGGACGACCGGCGGCTGCTCGCCAAGCTCGTCGGCAACCCGGAGCTGGGCGAGGCCGAGGCGTGCTCCGTCCGCGAGCTGATGACCCGTACCGGAGCGCCGCAGCGGGTCGAGGACATGATCCGCGCCCGCGTCCGACGGGCCTACGAGGCGCTGGAAGCGGCCCCGATGCCCGCCGAGGCCCGCGCCGCCCTGCGCGACCTGGCCACGACGGCCGCCGGCCGCTCCCTCTGACCGGCCCCGCACACCACCGCGCCCCCACCCGACCACCTACCGGACCACCGAGGACGACCGAAGTGAACACCACCCCGACCGCCCCGCCGCGCCCGCGCTACGACGACGCCGCGCTCGACGCCCTGTGCGCCCAGGGCGACCCGCTCGCCGACGAGACCGTCGCCGAGATGTTCCGCCGCGGCGAGGTCGGTGACCTCAACACCCTCATGCGCTTCTTCACCACCACCGGCGACCCCCTCCCCGAGCGGCTGCCGGCCTCCGCCCGCGCCTACTTCGAGGCCACGGCCATGCCCCCGAGCTGGGTGGACTGGGACCTGATGGAGCAGGCCCGGCTGTTCTTCATGGACAACGCGGCCCACATCAACACCGGCCTGTCCTTCGCCGCGATGCCCGCGACCTACGCCGTCCCCCGGATCGCCCGGCTGCTGTCCTCGACGCACTCCCTCGACTATCCCTCGCGGCGGATGGCCAACACCGGGCAGTTCGTCACCTACCTCATGCGGACCGACTCCTTCGCGGAGGGCAGCACCTTCATCCCCGCCGCGCAGAAGGTCCGGCTGCTGCACGCGGCGATCCGCCACCACCTGCGCCACGGCGGCCACTGGGACCTCGCGAAGGACGGGATCCCGATCTGCCAGGAGGACATGATCGGCGGCCAGATCTGCTTCTCGCTGCTGGTCCTCGACGCCATGCACCGGCTCGGCATCCATATGAGCGAGGAGGGCGCGGAGGCGTACTTCTACGCCTGGCGGGTCGTGGGCGCCATGCTGGGCTGCGACCTGTCGGCCGCGCCCCGCACCCTGACCGAGGCCCGCGACTTCTGCGATCTCTACCTGCTGCGCAACCTCGGCCCCTCACCCGAGGGCGCCCGCCTCACCGCCCAGCTGACGCGGCTGTACGAGGACGTGGTCCCGGGGACCCTCTTCGACCCGATGGTGCCCGCCACCGTCCGCTACCTCGTCGGCGACACCATCGGCGACTGGCTGGAGGTCCCCCGCTCCGCCTGGGACACGGCGGCCAGGGCGGTCCCGGTGTTCCTGGGGCTGCTGGAGACCATCGAGGACAGCAGCCCGTACGCGGAATGGGCCCTCGACAAGGCCGGCTCGCTGCTGGCCGGCTTCGAACTGGCCTCGCTGACCCGGGGCCGGGTGATGCACCACGCCATCCCGGCGGAGCTGCGGCCCGACTTCGGGGTGAAGCCGCCGCGCACCGGCCGCTGGGTGCCGCCCGCGCCCGTGCACTGACCGCTGAGCACTGACCGCCGGCCGCCGGCCGCTGACTGCTGACTGCTGACTGCTGACTGCTGACTGCTGACTGCTGACTGCTCACCGCAGAGCACTGCGCTCCGACGCGCCGGACCGCCCCCGGGGCGCACACTGGCGGTGTGACAGCAGATCCGGCCCGTTCCGGCCGGTCGCGCCGGGTACGGGGCGCCGCGGCCGGGATCGCCGCCGCGGCCGCCGGCCTGGCGGTGGCGCAGCTGGTCGCCGCCTTCCTGCGGCCGGAGGCGTCCCCGGTGACCGCCGTCGGCGGCGCGGCCGTGGACCTCACCCCCGTGGCCGTCCGGGAATGGGCCATCCGCCTGTTCGGCCCCGCCGACAAGCCGGTGCTGATCCTCGGCATCGTGCTGGTCCTGGCCGCGGTGGGCGCGCTGGCCGGGCTGCTCGCCGTACGCAGTCTGCCTGCCGGAATCGCCGTCACCGGGGCGTTCGGGCTGCTGGGCGCGGCGGCCGCGCTGAGCCGGCCGGAGGCGGTCCGGCGGGACGCGCTGCCCTCGCTGACCGCGGCCGCCGTGCTGGGGCTGCTGGTGCGGGCGGCGACCCGGCCCCCGCCCGCCGGGGCGCCGCCGGACGGGGCG